>DATKVN010000075.1 GCA_035530055.1 bacterium
TCCCCAAAACTCTCCTTTTTTAGAAGATGGTACAATATTTGAAAATACAGTATCTACTAAAACTCGACTACCCCCAAACAGGGCAGTAAGAATCATAAGCCCGATTGCTTGACCAACATTTTTAACAAAAGCAAAACCTGATATGGTAATAATTTGAAAAATTGCACTAAAATAAAGAATTTTTTTAACAGCAAATTTGTCAGCCAGATACCCGTATACGATTGTCGCTGGCAAGCCGACTAAAAGAGGTATAGCGAACAATAACGGAATCTTAGAATCCGGAACGTTAAAAGCATCTTTAAAAAAAAGGGGTATAAAGGGTAAAATTAAACCAATCCCAAACATAAAAAGGAACATTAATGCTATAAACTTTACCGGTTCTTTTTCCACAAGTAATTCTTCCAGATGCACACGTAATTTCATCCTAAATCTAATTTTTTCTATATGGTCAGTTCTAGCCCTTTTTTTAAATTCTATACTCCAAGAGGGTTCCTTTATCTTCAAGACAATGATCCCAGTAAGCAATAAAAGAGTAGCAACAAAATAGAATGCAAACGATTTATTCACTCCATACAGAATTCCGCCAACTGAGTTTATTAATAAAGCACCAATAATCCCGAAAAATGCTAAAAAACCGAAGGCCTTACCTCTCTGAGCAACTCCCACAATATCGGATATGAGAGGAAGCATCGGTCCTTGAATTAGACTTATCCCAATCCAAATCCCCACTAAATAAAATATAATTGAGATTAATTTAGTGGACTGACCACAGAATATAAAAGAAATGATAGCAATAATAACTCCTGTCAATATGAAAGGCGTTCTTTTGCCTAAATATGTTGAAACTTTGTCACTATAGAAAGCCGCCAGAGGAAATACCACCACTCCAATTAAAGGGCCCAAACCCATTATTATACCGATGACGGCCTTGCTTTCAGTGAATAATGAAAGAAATAAGGGGATTAGGACTCCAATAAAGGTATGAGTTGCTCTAATCCCTATAAATGATGAACCTATTAGGCCTAATCTAACCTTGGATAATTCTCTCATTTTTTATTTCTTATTTCTGAATGGAGATATTTTATTCTATTGTTACCTCTTTTATATTCATTTACTAAATTTTTCATCTCATTATTTTCACTCTGATCAATAATTGTCAAATCAAAATCAGGATAGGTATTTGATAGAATGCTCTCTATCGCAGATTTTAAAAATATCAGACGGTTATATGTACATATGATTACTGAAACCTTCATGTTTAGTAGTCTAATAACGGTAGCTCCACTGCTCGTCCTTCTCGGCAGCTGAGATACACTGCCTCAGCAACTTCTTGCGCCTTGACAGCTTCAAAAAAACTGGGAACTATTTGTCTTTTCTCCTTTATTCCTATTAAAAAACGAATTGTATTTTCGGCTATACCCCAAGCCCATATTCGTAGAAAATCTCTTCCAGGGAAATCCATCGATTTTGACATATCATTAATTTTTTCAGTCATATGCATTAATCTCAAGGCTTTATATTTCTCACCATATTTCATCAGCAATTTCATCAGCAATGGTCCAGCGTTTTTCTTCTCTTCCTTATCACTTGACTTAGGAAAATAAGTCAAATCTAAAAAAGGCCTTACAACGCATTGACCTTTCGAGCCAATAATCTCAAATTCGAAGTTATGACCAATGGACCGTCCAAAATAGCTTACAGTGAAACTACCTTGAGGAATTTTATCAAATACCGCAACCGTCTGGGTTAAAATATCACCACATTGATCGCCACTTGGTGTCTTGAATGCTACAATTTTCTTCAAATCGCCAAATAAAAATCTTGCGACATTTACCATATGACATCCAGATTCAAAAAGAACTCCGCCACCTTTTGATTTATCAAACCTCCAACTGATTCTCGGGTCAGACGGAACAATTCCCTTGAGAGCATAATCACTCCAATCAACTCGATAGCTTCCTCCTTCATCTAATATAGCACGCATGTAGTATAAATCACCCAAGGCTCCGCTTTCAATCATATTCTTAGCTTCTATAACTACTGGATCGAGAATGTACTGTAAGCCAGTCGTATGATATATCCCTTTCTCTTTGGCTAACTTATATAATTCCAAACTCTTATGTACATCAATAGCTAAAGGTTTTTCGCACAAGGTATGTATATTTCTCTCAATAGCATATCGTGCGATTTCTTCATGAAATATAATAGGGGTACAAATAAAAATAACGTCAGGTTTTGCAGTTTCTATCAATTCTTGATAATCAGAAAATAGTTTTACTTTGCTCGCTGCAGAAATTTTATTTCTTTTCCCTTCATCTTTTTCGACAATACCACACACTTCCACCCAATCCAACGAAGACAGAATAGAATCATAAATCTCACCTATCATTCCATACCCAATTATTCCAACTCGCATATCACACCTCCTTTTTCATTTTTCTTAAAAAGCATCCGGTCACTACTCTAAAGCCTCCGTTGTCACGTCAGTCCTCATTTCAAACCTTAATTCGCACCATTCTTCTCTAATTAACATTATTTCTCTCTCAAATATACCATATTCCTTTTATCAACATTAAATTTCATACTCTTAATTATTCCTTTTAGAAACGAGATGAGATAGATTCTATATATCAAAACCAATAAATATAATGAATCTAGGAGTGAAAATTTTAGCGAAATAATATTATTAGTATATACGACCAAATCAAAAGGAATTAAAATCAAAAGTAATAACACTGCATTAAAATCCATACATCGAATATGTTTACAAAATGTACCAACCGTTCCAATTATATAACGCTCGAATAGTAATTTTCCCTCTTCCCAAGTTCTAAAACCATGGTGCTCTACTTCTATTGTAGGAACATGGATTATCTTAAATCCCTTTTTTAGTGCCCTGTAAACAATATCATATTCTAATGCTGCTTTCAGTTCTCCTCCTGGCCCTAAGACTTCATCAAAATATCCCACCTTTTCAAAAAAGTTCTTCCTTACGACCATATTTGCTTGCATTATTCCTCCCGTACCCACTTTCTTAATGGAAAGAGGCCCTTTAAATTCAGCATATCGTATTTTATTAGCAGGAATGAATCCTCTTCTTACGTCATGTTCAGCAGGCTTTACACTGCCAAAAACTATTATTGAGTCTGTGGTAATTCTGTCTAATGTAATAGCTATCTTTTCGAGCCAATCTTCTGAGACGACACAGTCGTCATCAGTAAATGCAATAATATCTCCTTCGGCCTCTTTCACACCTAAATTTACAGCTCTAGATTTTCCTCGCACCGACCATAAATATTTTAAATGTGAGTTTTTAGTGATACATTTTTCAACTATCTTTTTTGTTTCATCTGTATTGCTCTGGTCGATAATTAAAAGCTCATAATCAGGATAGGTATTGGATAGGACACTTTTTACGACACGCCCAATGTCATTCGGCCTATTATATGTGCATATAATTACAGATATCATTATTAAGCCTTAATTATAAGTAATCGCTATGCTCTAAGTAAGTAAAAGAACAATTGTAATAGATGAACCTTACATTTTTACTCGTGAGTTTTTAATAACTTCCTTGTAGACTCTTATTATTTTCTTTACTTGCTCTTTAGGATTAAAATCCTTTCTCACAGTCTCATAACCATTTTTTATTAATCTATTCCTTAACTGATTATCACCCAGTAACCTCATTATTGTTTGGGCCAGTGCTTTATGGTCTCTGGGTGGAACTAATAGACCATTTTTACCATTCACTATATATTCTTTTATAACGCTTAGTTGGCTACTAATAACTGGAATGCCAGCTGCCATTGCTTCCAAGTTAACAAGCCCGTAATTTTCGTGAAGTGTAGGAAAAGCCATTACCTCTGCTAATTTATATATAGCAGGCATCTCCTCTTTTGGTATTTCTCCAGTAAATATTATGTTGTTTTCTAATCCTAACTTTTTTATTAAACTTTCTACTAATTCTCCATAAGATGATGGCATCCATTTCTGTTTTATTCTCCCGGTAAGAATAACTTTGCATTCTGGATAACGTTTTAATACAAGAGGCAAAGCCCGTATTAAATATTCAACTCCCTTCTGAGGGACTATTCTGCCAACACATAAAATAATTTTGTTTTTTTGACTCAAATTAAATCTTTTTCTTAATTTATCTCCGCCATCAACTCTTTTTTTCTTAAGACAAACCCAATTATTGATATACACAACATTATTTTTTAAACCCTGATATTTAACTAAATCTTCTTTATCCTTTCTGCTGACGAAAATTATTTTATCAGCGTTACTTAAAAAAAGTCTTCTCATCCTCATATCAAATATTCTATATATAGGTTCTGATTTATAGAATCTCTCCTGTTCACACCTGATACATTTATTCTCATTGTAGCCTTCGCACATTCCCTGATAACAATCATTATTTACTAATACTCCGTGGCTTGTATGCATTGTTAAAACTACAGGCTTATAAATCATATATTTTACAAAAATCGAAGTATAACAGGAAAATGGGTCGTGAGCATGAATAATATCAATACCCACTTCTTTTAATTTTTTGGCTATAATAAAAGCCTCCTCAGAAGTAAAAGCCTTGAGTCCACCAATTCGCCTCTGAGAAATAGATTTTTTATGAAGAATATTATCAATAGGACTTTTTACATCAAGAATTTTGAATTTGAATCTTCTTTTCTTAAGGTTTAGATAATTTTCATAAGTTGTAATAAGAAATACCTTGTGTCCTTCTTTAGCTAAAGAATCCGCCAATTCATAAACATGGGTTTCTATTCCACCTGTTTGGGGTAAAAAGAATTTTGATAACAAGGCTATTCTCATATCATCCTCTCCTTGCAGATCTTCTTGATAAATAATCTACATCATATCCATAGAAGGAAGAACATCTGCTACATATTGAAAAAAGTCCTCTTCTTTTTAAGACATTCCTGAACCTTTCTGCTCTTTCCCCATACCATATATCAAGGATATTCTGGGTAAAAATGTTTCCAAGAATATAGTCAGGATAGTCAGTACAAAATACTACGTCGCCGTTAGGCAATATACCAATGCGCTCATTAATAGCAGCGCACTCTGTATATCCGAAAGTATAAGTGGGTTCCTCCAGGAACTTTTTAACATCTCTCATACAATCAAGAAGAATTAATCTTGAACTCCCTTTGGATTGCGCAATTTCATGGAAGGCTTTTTCTACCTCTTCAGGATTTATACCTATGTGATTCGTACTTATCCAACCATCGCAAGAAATTGCATCACATTCCAAAAAGGTTTTCATCTCCCACTTATACCGTTTCCTCATCTGGGGTGTATGAAACCATGCAATCTGAAAGAAGAAAGAATGTGCATCAAAATTATCTTTTATGTAATTGAAGAAATCTATTATATATTTATAATTTTCATTAGTAATGGTATAAAGAAATTGTAATTGGGGAAGTTGCCTCATATGTTCTTTCTTTATTTTCTCTATCTTTCTTAACCCTTTCATAACTTTCGAAAATACACCTTTGCCTCGGATACTATCATTAATTTTTTCCGGTCCATCTAAAGAAACTGCTACCCTGTCAACATTTGACACAATGTCCTCCGCGTATTCTTCCAAAAGAGTGCCATTTGTTATCATTGCTGATCTTAATTCTTTAGATTTGATATATTTCATTATTTCTCTTATATCCCGGTATAACAACGGTTCTCCACCCCAGAAAACGATTGTAGGTTTATACTTTGATATTTGGTCAAAAAATTTATACCATTTTTCTACATTTATTTCTTCTCGAAATAAATTAAATTTTTTATTGCGATAGAATCCTTTCGGTCCCCATTGAAAACACATTTTACATCTCAAATTACAGCGTTGAGTAAATTGCACACCAATAAATTCAGGAAATTTAATGTTCATCTGTTCCTTATTTAAAGATGTCCCTTTAATAATTTTACTGCTAACCCTGCACCCTGATAAGCAGCAATATCCTGTTGTACTTTTCTGGCCCCTTCTTTATACCTTGGATTATTTTTGATTTCATCGACCATTGCACAAATATTACTTGGTTCGATTTGATTTGGATACATCCACATACCAGCACCTAATTCTTTTATCCTTTCCGCATTACTTAATTGTTCTATACTAAAAGGCAACGCTATACTGGCATTTCCATAAGCTAAATTTTCCATCAGTGTTCCTAATCCACCATGACATAAGAGAATCACATTTTTTAATCTAAGGATAAGATTACTTGGGACATATGGCGTAATTTGGATATTCTCTGGTAAATTCTTTAATCTCAAATCGGGATTTGCTATTACCACTTGTACATCAGTGTTGCCAAGTACCTGCAAAATTATCTCATATACTTTTCCTACCCTATCTCGTACAACGCCCGCCATTCCACCAAAAGTTACATAAATAACTGGTCTTTCATCGTCGATTTCTAAGTCAAAATGTGATAAATTGTAATCACTATTTGAAAATATAGGACCCACATATTGAGATGCTGGTTGGGGACCGATATAGTAAGTATTAATAGGTAACTCGGGTACTACACTTATAGAAGGAGTGGATGGAATGAAACTTAGCTCAGGGGATAATAGCAAGTCATAAACACTATTTACTAAAGGTAATTTAAATTTTTCTAAAAATGGATGAAAATTCCTTGCATTTTTTTCAGCTATAGCCAAAAAGGTATCTGGTCCCATACTGGCTAGCATAGGCTTGACTCCATGTGGAAAAATAATCTGTAACCACGATTCAAGAGCTTTTTTATTGGAATCTCTTACCTTGTAAAGCGGTTCAGCAGCGGCTTTAATTCCAGAAGGTATCTGTATTGCCAAGACAATAGATATCCACTTTATTTTGGTTGCCCGAGCAGAAATACCAGTAGTGTATCGACCATCACTAATAATCAAGTTAGGTTTAAAATCATCAATAATCTTGAGTTCTTCAGCAATACACTGTTCAATATAACCTGGTTTACTGAAGCTTTGAATCTTCTGAAAGAAGTCAGGTTTATCTTCTTCTTCTGTTAGTGGGTAGACTTTATCGAAACCAGCACTCTTAATAAAATCACATCGCTCTTTCTTTACCGCAAAGGTAATATTGAAATTTTCACTTTTCAACTCATTGGCAATTGACAAACAACGTATAATATGTCCAAGACCTGTAGATATGGGCTCGAAGAGAATCCTGGTTTTTTTGCCTTTCATCTATCACACCTACTTTAAAGTTTAGTTGCATCTAAAATATTATATTTTTGGCGGAAAAGGTCGACAATTACAAACTTAGGAGCAATTATTGGTTCTCTTTTAATCGGTAAAATATCTTGTAATAATATTATTAAAGATTCCGCAGCAAGTAACGAACCAGCCAAGTTGCAACTTAAAGAAAGAGAAGGAATTTCATGCGTCTTCATTTTATCTTTAATTAAATCTATACACCAGGGAACAGAATATTTTTTGATATGAAAAGGCATATTCTTATTCCAAGATTTCGTAAAATCTTCATGCTTCATACCGAATGGTGAAAACCCCATAAGTGTGGCTCCAAATCCCACAATTGAACTTGTGAGCATAAAAATTCCTTTTTTTCTTGCCTCTCGATATAATTCTTTTCTCGACTCGTAATTTACAAAGTAATCTAAAGAGTCTATAACAATATCAACGTTATCCAAAAAAGACGAAAGAGAGTCAAAAGGAACTCCTTTACAGAATTTTTTAATATTAATTGTTGGGTTTATGTCTTTTAAAACTTTTTCATAAACCTCTGCTTTATTTTTTCCTAACGTTGATTTGAAAGCCGCCCACTGACGATTAACATCAGGCTCATCAAATCTACCTGGATCGGCTAACCTAAATCTACCCACTCCCAATCTGGCAAGCGTGACAGCTGATGCGCCACCAACGCCGCCACATCCTGCTATTGCTATTGTAGAATTTCTTAACTTTTTTACACCCTCTTCTGTCAAAAAAGGGATGCTTCTGGCAAGAAAACTATAATACTTATCCCCTTTGACCATTTTATTTATGCCTCCTTTTTAAAAGGAAATATTTCTTATTACATAAACTACTTTAATAAATTAATAAATCAACTATTAATTTTACGCCATTATATTAATTTAAGAAACCATTAAGTCAGTCAGGAAATCTCTCGTCAATAGCTTTGTATATAAAGCTTTTACCTCACAGGGATGAATTCAATTTCCTGATATATCTCCCAATAAAAACTTTATCAATATAACTCTCAAGCTGAACTACTGTGTCCCATCATCTCCTTTTTATATGTCCTTTAACCATCTGATAAGAAACGTTGAATTATAGAATTAAAAACTTCTGGTTTCTCAATTTGAGGATAATGTCCTGCTTCTTGTATCACTTCTAAAACAGAATTAGGTATTAATTTATTAAAAAGACTTCCCATGTCCAACGGTAAACTTCTGTCTTTCTTTCCCCATATAATTAAGGTAGGAATTCCGATCTCTGAAAGTCGATCTCTTAAATCAGTAAGATTCCCCATTAACTTACTAAATGCATATTTGGATGATTTAAAAGCATCATTTAAAACATCATCCGTTACATATTGAGAATTGAAAAACATTGCATTGCGCATCATTGACTTAATTGCACTTTTTCTCATAATCCAGCAACTCAACAAATAACCTATAAATGAAACCTTAAATAAAAAGAGTAACTTAGGTAATTTTGAGGGTAATATTCCCCCACTATTAACTAAGATAAGTTTCTTAACTTTTTTTGGATATTCAACAGCCATACTTAAAGCAATTTGTCCCCCAATAGAATGGCCCACAAAAATTGACTTTTCTATTTCAAAGTATCTCATAAATTCATTTAGGAATTGAGCATAATAAATGGTGCTGTAATTTACTTTAGGTTTATCAGATTCGCCCCAGCCAGGGAGATCTAAAGCATAAACTTTATAAGAATTCGCTAATTCATGGATTGTGTTAATCCAACAAAGAGACGAAGTAAACATTCCATGGATCAGAATTATAGGTTCACCATACCCTTTAGTTCTGACAAAAATCTTATTATTCTGTATAAATGTGTATTTACACTCCATATTCATGCTAGATATCCTACTTAATCAGAATCTATTAGAAAAATTCAAAAAATTATTCTCTATTCCCTAAATTTATCCTCTCGATCAAATCTTCTAATAAACGATAATCTCCATTCAAAAGAGTCTTATTTATTCTATGGTCAAGCGTATCAACTGGAATATTAACTTTCGCTGCAATTAAAGGATATAGAGGATCAACACTTTTTATCCCTTTTTCTCTTAGGGTCTTTTGCATGCTCTCCCACTCTTTTACTAGGCTTTTAAAGTCCTGTCCATTTATCTTATACGGTAATGGAGGCAATTTATCGGGACAGCCTAAATATAACGAACAGAGATTAAACATAATATATTCTAGAAATCTTTCTTTACTCATCAGAATCTCGATATTATAACTGGAAGCATCTTCTGCCCACGCTATTCCTGGATAGATTACTGGAAACAACACATTTGTCGCATCCAACGCTAATTCAGAGATGAACTTGATAGTATCATTTTTAGTTTCGTCATTATCAAAAGGGGCAGGATAAATAAAACTCCCTGAAACAAAAAGTCCAGCTTTTTTAGCCAAGATAACACTCTTTTTTATCTGTTCAAGCCTTATCCCCTTTTTCATCTTATCAAGTATACCTTGATTGCCTGATTCGATACCAAAAAACACTGAAATCCCACCTGCATTTTTCATCTTTTGGAAAGAATTCCCCCCCGAAGATCGGGCATCAGTTAATATACAAAATTTAACTTTAAGGTTTTCTTCCACGATCTTTTCGGAAACTTTTTCGATTAATCTCTTGGGAGTATTGGAACCTCCAAAATAGAAAGTATCAACATTATATCGAGAAAGGTAGTATTTTATTTCTTTTACTATTCGCTCAGGACTTTTGGATCTTTGCTTAACTCCACTTTTAATAGAATGACCACAAAATGCACATGAGTATGGACAGCCCCTAGAGTCTTCAACTATAATTATTTTAATCTTTTGATTATTATTTAAACTTAGATAAACATCTTCATCATATACCGGTAAAGGTAGGCTGTCTAAGTTTTCTATTCTTTTTATAGGAGTAGTCACTATTTCACCATTTTTCTCAAAAATAACATTTGGTATATCCTCAAGGTTCCTTTGCCCTACAACATATTCAGCCAATTGAACGATTGTCTCTTCGCCTTCTCCACGCACTAAAACATCAAAATCATTAAAGACTTTTAAAATTTTATCTTTTGCTATATCCACTGCTGGACCACCACCAAAAATTTTTATTAAGGGAATTTGTCTTTTAATTTTTTTAACCATTTCACACGACTTTCTAAAGGATTCTCCATTCCACAATTTAAATCCTATAAAATCAATGTCTTCTTCGTTAATTTTAGAAATAAGCTTTTTTGTAACCTCATTTGTGTATCGCCACTTTATTATTCTTAGGATATTCTTAATCAATAAAATTTGAAGATTCACAACAAAGTTTGTTGTCCATCTTTTCCTTTTATCCTTTTCAAGAAATAATTTCTTATTCCATTTTGTAAGGAACGGGGGATTTAATCTTCGTCTCATCTCTAAGGTCCCAAAATCTAAAATTTTTGTTTTATGGCCATTTACAATAAGCGCTGAAGCCAGACTAGCAAGACCATTATCTGGAAAAAAACAATCTATACCAAAAATATCAGTGACGAAACTTATGAGAAGACTTTTTGTCTTTTGTTTATTTTCTCTTAATTCCATATAGACTCACAATTATTTTTTTGTTAAAATCAGGCTATTCTCATTTTATTATTTTAAATTGTGCCGTTTATAATTGGCGAGGACCTGTTGATACTGTTTTTCGACAACTTTGTCTTTGTCTGATAAATTGTTTTTAATTTTAACAAATCTATTTCCATAAATGCCAACTAGTAATTTAGTACAACATTCCAAAAACTCATCAATAGATAATTTTGTAGGACGAACAACCATATGAAATCCATCAAAGAATTGCCAGTCATTAGTAATAAGATTATGTTTTTCCTTTTCATATAAATCGGTCCCAGGCCCTGGGGTTAAAAAAGGCACTACAACAAAAGTCAACTTCATCTTTTTTATATAATTTAGTAGGGCATCAAAGTCTTCTTTGGAAAAGCTCGATTCAATTAAAAAATACCCAATTATTTCAACACCATTTTGCTTTAAAATATGAATTGCATTTTCATTGTTGGCAATTGAGTTATTTTTATTATGCCTAATTAAATCCTCATCACGGAAAGATTCCAAACCAACAAGAATAGCGTCTAAACCAATTTCTCTCCACTTTTCAATAATATCAGGCCTTCTCGCAATGGAATCCGACCGGCCATAAATGAAAAATCTTTTTTTAATACCTGCCTTTCTAATAGCCTTATATAATTCTTCAAAAAAGTTTAAGTCTAACATTGTATTGTCATCTTCGACATTTACAAGTTCTTCATCAATAAGCATCAGCTCATTGACAATCGATTCAACACCCCGCTTGGTAAAGGTTCCATTTGAAAATTTCCAGCATGTACAAAAATCACATTTATATGTGCAACCCCTTGTGGTAAAAATTGCACCAACAGGTCTTCGTCCATGTCGATTATAAAGTACCCTATGGGCTCTTGTTAAATTGCGATTAGGTAGTGGAAAATCGTCTAAATTTTTTATTCGTTCTCTACTCGGTGTGAAACATAATTGCCTTCCCTCTCTATATGCAATTCCCTTGACTTTAGAGAAATCTCTTTTTAATCTATATGCTTCTACTAATTCAGGAAAAGTTATTTCTCCTTCACCAATGACAATCACATCAACAAATTCTCTTTTAAATTCCTCAGGAGCTAGTGAAGCAAAAATCCCTCCGACAACAGTCAAGATATTTGAGGAGTATTTTTTTACATCTCCTAACACACTACAGACAACTTCATATTCTGGTGCAACACCTGTAATTCCAACTATATCTGGTTTGAAATCATCTAATTTTCTCATCAAATCAGAATCAATCCTCATGTCCAATATTTCCATCTCATGAGTATTTACATTTGCTGCTATTGTCTCCAATCCAAGTGGCTCAATCAAACCAGGTGTCATAGCAGGATTCCACAATGGCGGTTGAATTAATAATATTTTCATAGTGTCCTCTTTTGCTAATTACGGTTTTATATAAAAAATTCGATTTTGTTGAGTCATTTCCTTAACGCTTCAACTTATTTTGCAATTTTTGAACTTTAGCCATTTGGTATTTATTGTCTATCTCTGTAAATTTATCTACTGCTTTTTGAAAAGCTCGTTTTGCTAGATTGTATTGTGTTAACGTCAAATATAATTGCCCCAGAGATACTTGAGTCAGCCCTTCCTGAATCGGATTATCAGTCTCTTGAGTGATAGCTAAGCTCTTATTTAAAAATTCCCCGGCCTTTTCAAACTGTCTTCTTTCCTGAGCAATTTGTCCCAACAAACGATAAATATGAATTTGATAATAAATATTCTCTAATTCAGGGTCGCTAACAATCTGGTGCGCTTCCTCAACTAAAGAACTGGCTTCATTTAATCTTCCAAGTCTCATATAAATATCACCTAAGGAATAAAGAGATAAAATTAATCGCTCTATACGATTCTTTTTACCAATATCAATCGCGAGTTTTAATTCATTTATTGCTTCTTTCACTTTATTTCTTTCAAACAATAATAAACCAAGTAACGCTCTACCATAAGATTGCTCACTATTACATGATATTTCAATAGCTGCTTTTATAAGTTTATTTATCCATCTTTCAGCTGATTCGAATTCTCCTCTTTGCAGCGTAGCAAGGCTTAGATGTGCATATAAATGGATACTATTGGTTAACGGTTTTCCCATTTTCTTATTCAAATCATTAAGGATTTGAGCCTTAATTTGAAATTCTGAATAGCGCCCGCATAAAGCATATCGCTCTACTTCAACATGAACAGCCCAAAAAAACCCATCAAAAAGATTGAATTTCTGAGAGATCTCAAGAATTTTCTCCAAATATGTTCTATCAAACTTTTTCCCTTGATAAACAAAAGCTATTTCCCTCATAAAACAACATAGCCCATACAGAAACCACGATTCTCTATCTACTAATTGACTCTTGGATTTCTCAAAACATTCAATTGCTTCTTCCATAAGTTTCCTTGCTAATCTGTGCTTCCCAATAAATCCTAAGGCTTGAATTTGAGTTGCTAATATCCCTCCTTTCATAAAAGATTCTGGATCTGGCAGATACTCCAAATTTCTATTAGCTACTTCAATACTTTTTTCATTTTCTCCTATGAATGAATAAGCAAAGGCTAAATTAGCTTGGCTCATAATCAATTTACGGATAATGGTTGGATAATCACCTTTGAGTCTCGGTTTGGGATATCGGGGTTGATTTAATTTAGTTTTAATTTTGTTAGATAAAGCCCTTGGCAAATAACTTATTAACTTAAAGAATCCTCGCATCAGTTTTATTACCCTTTGGACGTCTCCATAAGCGTGGAAGATTTTTATAAGTTTTTTACTCGCCTCAACACAGACTTTAGGATCGGTATCTACTGTTATCTGACTAAGTTTCTCCAAGGTATCTATCATAACTGTCTCTTTTTCGGGATAATCTATGACTTCGAGTAAGTCAACCCCCTGTTTTAATAACTTAGAAGCTTCTATTAAAGCATTATTTTGCACCGCTCTGTTTCCTGCCATGATAAGATATCGAACCGCTTTTTGTTGACTCAAACCGTTGCTGAAATGATAAGCTAATTCGCTTGCAACTATCTCTTTGTTTTCACCAAAACGTTCTTCTATAATAGTTCCTGTTTTTTCGTGTAATTCCTTTCTTTTTTCTTCATCAAGTTGATGATAGAGGGCTTCTCGGACACGGTCATGGGTGAAAATATATTGTTTCTCCTCAGTTTTCATAAATTGATGTTCAATCAGCTCATCCAAGATTTCGAAGAGTTTTTCATCTTCTAATGCACTTAATACCTTTAGAAAAGATAACTCTAAACCTCTATCCACCACAGAGGCGATTCTGGCGAGACCTAAGGCTTCAGGACTAAGAAATTTCAAACGGCGGAGTATGGTGGCTTCAATTGAAGTAGGTAATTCTAATGTGCTTATATCTATAGGTAATATCCAACAGCCTCGCTCTAATCGTAGTTGTTCTTCTTCAATTAACGCCCTCATCGTTTCACTAACGAAAAAGGCATTTCCAGCAGTAGCAGTATATACATGTTCGGTAAAATCTTCGGTCAATTCTATCCGACCCAACATCCCTTTAATTAATGATTGAATATCGTCTTGGTTCAAAGTTGATAGTTTCATTAGTTGCGTAATCTCTTCTTCTACCGTTTGAAAAATGATGCTGGTAGATCCCACCTCATCATCACGGAATGCACCCAAAATCATAATTGGATTAGATCTTGTCTCTCGAATGCAAGCATTCAGTAATTCCAAAGTGGCAAAATCAGACCAGTGTAAGTCTTCTATGCAAATAACTATTGAGGTAACTTTTGATATATCTTTTAACCATCCGGTAACTTGCTCAAATAAGCGCACCTTTTCTCCAACCTCATCTAATTTTGGAGCAGGCTGGTAACCCTTCCTCCTTAATTCTGGTATAACCTTAACAAGCACTGAACCATATTTATCTAATATCTCTTTTTTAGTTAACGGCAGTAAAGGTCTAAAACCATCTGCTAAGGGTTGATAAGTAGTCATTCCTTGTTCGAAACATTGCCCTTCCATAAAGGGGACTTCCGCTAGTTGGACTTTTAATTTAAACTCTTGAATCAAGCGAGTTTTTCCTACCCCGGCTGGTGCAGCAATAAAAATACTCTCACCCTTCCCTTGTGTCGTTAGAGTAAAGGCCTCTTTCAGTTCTTGCATTTCCCTTTCCCGCCCTATAAGTTTACTGCAGTTAAGATAGCTTTTCCTTTGTTCAAAGGTCTCTATAGCTATTTTCTCGCCAGTAACTTGAACTAAATCATTAATTAATTCAGCTGTTGTCTGATAGCGTTCATTTTGATCTTTGGCGAGGAGTTTTAGTATTATTTCTTCCAATTCCTCAGGGGTGTCTTCTCTAATTTGGCGAAGAGGAATAGGAGATGTTTGGATATGTTGTCTGATAATATCTAATGTCTTGTTACCCACAAATGGGGGTTGCCCAGTTACCAATTCATAAGCCATTATACCTAACGAATATAAATCGGAGCGAGCATCAATAATACCACCTTCAGCTACTTCAGGTGGTAAATAAATAACAGTTCCAGTTATTTCGCCACCGCTAGGTAGCCCCATCTGGTCCATTAGACCAAAGTCCATCAGTTTGACATTTCCTTCTGGAGTAACGCGAATATTTGCTGGTTTTATATCTCGATGAACCAGAAGCCTGGAATGAATGAAATTTAATACCTGGCAGGTCTGAATGAGAATACGATAGATTTCCGAAAAACTTAACTTCCTTTCTCTTAAAATATCCCGTAACTCCTGACCCGGGACAAACTCCATAGTTAGATACTCGTCGCCATTTTCTAACACACCGTAATCAAATACATTAACTGTATTTGGATGTTTTAATTTAACCATAGTCCGAAACTCTTGTCTAAAGTGCAGAGACACTTCCTTTCGTGAGATAAAGGTGGCAGAATCTTCCTTTTTATAGACCTGTTTGAGGGCCATTTCTCGTTGTTCTACTGTGTCATAGACCCGCCAAACTCTCCCCATACCCCCTTCACCGATTTTATCAATTATCCTGTATCGATTCGCTAATAGGGGTTCTGTCATTTTTTACTCTTGTTTTTAGAAGTATTTCTAAAGGCTTGCAAAAATCTTTCCTCTGTTTCTTTTTCAGACTTTACTCTAGAAACGTCGATCTTCATAGGCATAACTATTTTAATAAAGGTATTAAGTATGGAACTCCGAGATGGTTTCTTTCCTCCACAGAATCTCATTTCTCGAGCTATTCTATCGATGAACTTAATTTGCCTCTTGTTCATTCCGATATTGGTCACAAGTAAATTTCTATTCTGATTTTTCATTTGCTAACTTACCTTTGTTTCTGTTCATTCTTCGGAACTCTCTAAGCGATTGAAGAATTCTCTTTTCTAAATCTGCCTGAGTTCTAATATTTTTGCAGTCTACCTTTAGCCTCACAAAGGCATTAATTAAGCTTCGAATAATATATGACTTAGGAAGTTTATAACCCCCACTAAGCTTCATTGAAATACCCAGATTATGAAGCCAATCATCCGTCTTTTTATCCAGAGAAAGGGGGATACGGAATAGGTTTTTTTCTACATCAGATCTAAATCTTTTCTTCATTTATAGTTATCACCTTATAACAAAAAACCGAACTGCTCTCTTGCAAAAAGCAGTTCGGCTAATAAGTTAATTAAAGACTTCTCTGCTATCTTTATAATTGGTTTCGGTAGCCCGGCCGTCATTCTCACTTTTTCCTTGCTGACCCGTAACTTTGCCGCGTCTCGTAAAGTGGCCCAAACCAACTACGGAATCGCGCCCCGGGGCATCCCAAATAATGGTTTACCGGGGGCCCCTACCTCTCGGTAGGTTTGCCTTTTCGTTCCAACTTTTCTGTCTTAAATATACCACAAAAGTTACATTTTGTCAAATGTCTTTTTATGCTTTTCAAAATTCTTACTTAGGAGTATTAAACAAAAGGGAAATAATACCTGGTCCGAGTTTGCTTCATCATATAGCTAACAAAACTTTTTATATAGTCTTAATGTATTTTCAGCAACAATCTCCTTGGTATATTGCTGCTCAACCATCTGCCGTCCCGTGTGTCCCAGTCGCTCCCTTAATTCCTTGTTGCCTAAAAGGCAGTTAATCCGAGAGGCCAAAGACTCAAAATCCTTGACTGGAATGATGAATCCATTAATGCCATCTTTGATAATCTCCGGCATTCCTCCTGTTTTAGTAACCACCATTGGCTTACCTGATGAAAGGGCTTCCAACATCGTCAGTCCAAAAGGTTCAGACACGGATGAGGGATAAACACAAACCGAGGAAGCAGCGTAGAGCTTGGGCATTTCTTCCAATCGAAAAGCATCAATTAACACATTATCCTCAAGACCAAGAAACTCAACCAGACTTACCATATAGGCAATGTCCTTCTGTTGGCTCTGGACCCAGTCTATAATATTCTTTGTGCCCGCAAGCACCAGAACTACATCAGGAAACCTCTCCTTAATTATACGCAATGCCTTTATGCTCACATCGCAACCCTTAGCCAACCCCATCCTTGCAGGATGAAATATCACCTTCTTTCCTCGCAGGACAGGATATTTCTTAAAGACAGCCTGCGCATTTACTTTAGGGGAATAAATATCCTGGTCAATACCATGATGGATAACCGTGATGTTTCTGTGATTATAGCCAGTTCCGAGAATTTCTCTCTTTATAAAATGGCTGACAGCAATAATATGACTCCACTTAATATTCTTCGTCAAATCCAAAAATAAATTATCATCCCATACATTATGCGCTGTTAAAATAAGGGGAATGCCTCTCTTGGTGCTTATTTCTTGAATTGCCAATGCATGGATTTTGCTAAAATAATGCATATTGTGGACGTGGATACAATCAGGTTTTGTCTCGTCGATGAAATTATCAAATACAGCTCTTACCTCTCCAGAAATACCATCTACCCCTCTTTTACTAAGCCAGTTTAAATCCATAATGGGTTGGCGAAAGATGCCCACACCTTTATACCTATCTCTCCCCTTCTCTCCTTCAAATGCACCAGTAAGAAGATTGACCTTATGGCCCATTTTAACTAAAGTTGGTAGCAATATCGTTAAATGCGTCTCCACTCCTCCGATAATAGGAGGAAAACCCCAATGCAGATGAGATATGCTTAACTTTTCTTTTGCCATTGTCATTCCTTTTAAGATTTATAAATAGTAAGCCTGCACTTCCTTTGCCGGTCTTTTTCGCTCAAATTCAAACGGCTTATCGCCAGCCAATTCATGCAAAACACCGAATACTCTTATCTTAACCTTCTTCCTGCCCGGAGAAACAAGCTGAATTTTTATTTTATTACTTTTGACTTCCAGTCTAAGCAGGTTTCCTCTCCAATGCAGGGAAAAAAGGATTTTCCTCCATATTCTTGGCATTTTGGGATTGATTGACAATATCCCTTTCTCTATTTTCACCCCGGCAAAACCATTTATCAAAACCTGCCAGATTCCCCCCATACAAGCTGCGTGAATGCCTTCATTTGTATTTTTATTAATATTGCTTATGTCAGTACGCAGAGCAGCATGGAAAAATCGATAACCTCTGCTTCTATCTCCTACATCAATAGCCATACGGGCATATACCGGGAGGCTCAACGAAGACTTGTGTATTGTCCGGTCAATATAATATGCATAGTTTTCTCTTTTGGTCTTATTGCTGAAAACGTCTGAAAGCAGATACAAAAGCATAATCACATCTGCCTGCTTAACAAGTTGTGTTTTTCCATAATCTCTGGGAGTCAGTTTCTCCGAGACAACAGGTATAAAATTCTCATCCCAATCAGTTATTTTAATTCTCCTCTTTCTAAAATACCCATCGAATTGCTCAATTATCTGCCCCTTACCCATGTTTATGCTGATGCGGGCAGAGATATTCTTCCATTTTGCTGCCTCTTTGGCTGAAAGTCCTATTTTTTGAACCAACTTTCTATAGACCTTTATATTTAATTTCCTTAACTTCTTAAACATATTATAGGCCATAAGCAAATTCCACTTTGCCATCATATTAGTAAAAGCATTATTATTAACATCTACGTGGAACTCATCAGGGCCGATAACCTGTTTAATTTCGTATTTCTTCTTCCTCTTATTGTATTCAACGCGGCTGGCCCAAAATTTTGCTGTCTCAAACAATATTTCGTAACCGTAATCCTGAAAAAAATTCTCGTCCTGCGTAGCATTATAATAGTGATAGAAGGCGTAGGCAATGTCTGCGGTTATATGGTGCTCCATCTTACCCGTATGGATTCTGATTACTTTTCCGTCTAAATCTTTAGCCCACCCGGGTGTCTCGTCTTCTCCTGAATCAGCAGATTCCCAGGGGAACATCGCCCCTTTAAACCTATTTTTCTTAGCCCTCGCTCTTGCCGCGTCTAATCTTCTGTATCTGTACACTAGCATATTCTTAGCTATATCAGGCAATGTATACAAATAGAATGGAAAAAGAAAAATTTCAGTATCCCAGAATATATGCCCGCGGTAACCTTCCCCTGTCAATGCTCTTGCTCCTATACTGGATGAACCATTATCTTTTGGTCCACATGTTAGCATATGATAAATGTTGAACCTGAAATTCTTTTCAACTTCCGGGTCACCCCATATGGAAACTTCAGCCACATTCCACAAACCTTCCCAGGCGCGAATATGTCTTCTCAATAAGCAATCGAAACTGGCGTTAAATGCCTTTCGGAATTTCTTCTCTGACAATCTCTTTATATTATCTAAATCTTCTCCTTTAGAAATAGCCTCCACGCAGAATATCTTGGTAAATACAACAGTCTGATTCTTCCGCAACTTCAGCTCAAATATATTATCTTTTGCTGCAGTCTTTTTGCCCTTAGTCTTATAATAAAAACCACTCCGGAAAATTGCCGTATGCAATTTACCAAAAGTCTCAACTATAAGATATCCCTCATTCTTAAATTGTCCTAATTCCTTGATCCTGAAATGTCTTTTGCGTCCTTCCGTTACGGTTCTAACATTATACACAGAAGTATCTATTCCCGTTTCGATGGATGCTTCCACTCCATCATCCAAGGGCGTAAAAATAATCTGCATAACGCCGATATTCTCATCGTGCATGGACACAAATCTCAAACTTTGATAATCGTACTTTCTTTTCTTACTGTCCTGGTAAATAGTATGCCGGCACAAAAGCCCATGCCTTAAGTTCAAAATTCTTCTATGTTCCACAACATCCATGGTAATAACGCCCAGTCTTTCTCCATCTATCCCTATCTCGAAATTAAAAGGATTAGGTAAGTTAACTAACTCGGCAACCTGGGAACCAATTCTATCATATACTCCTGCAATATAGGTTCCCGGTGTGGCCTCATAAGGTATCTCTTCCAAAACAGCGCGGCTTCCCAAAAAACCATTCCCCAGGGCAAGTTGAGATTCCCTCACTCCCTGAAGCAACTTCACCCAACCCTCCTCCTTAATCAGCCAGGGATATTCAGTATTGTATTTAGAGTAATAATCTTTCATTTCTTAAATAATCCCTCGATTGTTTCATAGTCTACTTTGGATAAATCTTCCACAACGAGGTTTGCCTTTGTCAGTCTTTTGGCATTACCGTAGCGGTCAATCCCGATGCAAAGCATCTTTCCGTTTACTGCAGCCTCAATGCCTAAGACGGCATCTTCAAACACAACACATTCTACATAAGCACAACCTAATCTCCCGGCAGCTAACTGAAAAATCTGAGGGTCGGGCTTGGCCCTGGTAATGTCGTTACCATCCACTATGGCATCCGCCAGATAAATAATCCCCGCCCTTTGCAAAATCCTTTTACAGTTCCGGCTCGAGGAGGCAAAGGCTATTTTCTTATTATGACTTTTTAACTCCTTAACTAAATCTATAGAAGAGGCATACACAGGAATCTCTTCTTTCTCGATGAACTCAAGAAAATATCTCTGTTTCCTGTCACCGGCTTCTTTTAATTCTGCTTCACTAATGTCCGTCAAGATTGCCCTTGCCCCGTCATATCTGGGAATACCATCAACCTTACTTTTATACTCATCAAAAGTAAAATCTATCCCGTATTCAGAAAACATCTTCTTCCATGCCTTAAAATGGATTGGCACCGTATCAACAATTACACCATCCAAATCAAAAATTGCTCCCTTAAACATTAGACTGCAAGTCCTCCCCATATGTGTAATTGATAATCTTGCTCTTATTTAACTCTAAATTACGATGTTCGCGGCCTTCGAGTCCTTCGGCAAACTACTCACAAGCATATGTATTTACTATAGTAAATTTTTTAATACTGGTCTTAACACTGCCTTTATTAGAGACAATGAAATAATTCCTATTAATACAACAATAACCGTCCTGTAGTTAAATTCGTTAAGAACGAGTCCCAATGCTAAACTTGCTGCCGGAGGATGTTCCGTATTTGTAATTACCATTACAAATATCGCTAATCCCACAGACATCGCACCAAACACTACATATGAAAACTCCTGGATAATGGGTAGCTGCCTCAGCAATGGCACCAAAGATAAGTAATGACAAAGGCAACCTGCAGCTATTCCCACTAGATACCCTCCTATCAGAAACCTCGGTCTTGACGCCTGTGTCTCAGCATTGTGAATACTATAAAAGAACTAGCACCCAAAGCAACAATTATGGCGGCATTTGATACGACATCTAGGATTAACAGTACAATTCTCGAATTCTGGGGACACAATACTTAATTAGTCTTTATGCCCCTCTTTTCCCCCTTTTCAATATCCTTTCTTTTATTTTCTCAAGTTCACAAAGAAATTTCTCGTCACCTAATGGTCGATTCATGCATGCATGTTTTTAAAAAGATTCCTATCTGTATGTCTATAATCTTCAACCACATATTACCATAAGAATACTTAGTTATAACCATACGGGCTATTCGTGCCATAGCATAACCAACACACCAGGATCGTATCTGGATAATTAAGTATTGTGTCCCCAGAATTGCTTAGAACAAAATTTTCATTGATAGAATACTACAACTGCAAAGAAAAAGCAAGATAGTTTTTGCTAATTTCGGCCCAACAACGGTCATTTCTCAAGAAGATTACAGGAAGATTACAGGAAGGATTTTCAGAGGAGTGCAGGCGGTGGTTGCTGAAGGCCACCTTTCTGGCTCGGCAGCTCGCCAGCCTATACGCTGTAGCATAACTTACGAAGAATAGCATTAAGGGCAGGCGTGCTTGTGTACTCCTCTCCCGAATGTAGAAATCCAGAGGAGAAGTCCTTCGGGGTCGTCGTCCACCCCTTAACATCGAAGAAGTTCAAAGTAGTTACTCAAAGATGTCAAGGGTTGCCGAGCCATCAATCCAAAAAAGCAAAAAGGCAAATTTGCCCCCACCCAAATTTGCCTTTTGAACAAAATTTTCTCAGTCGGTTAAAATTTTACCTTCTATCTGCATCGTATCAGTTAAGTTTTTTAACAAACAGGTCTCCAACTTAAAATTAGGAATTATCTCAGAGGCCAAATAAAAATTCTTGACAAAATAATTTTTTATTATATACTATATGAGTATCTGTTCATATAGTTAATTAATGATGAGAAAGGAGGCCAGTGATGAGAATCGAGAAAG
The DNA here is from genome assembly GCA_035530055.1 of bacterium. Classification (NCBI taxonomy): domain Bacteria; species bacterium. Next base: position 22,406 of record DATKVN010000075.1, read on the forward strand.
CCCGCCAGATTTTAAAGTCCTTTGCTGATGATACTCGCCTCAGGGTCATAAATCTTCTCAATAAGCAAGAATTAAATGTAACCGAACTATGCGGAATTCTTCAATCCAGTCAATCAAATCTTTCCAAACATCTTACTCGACTACGATTAACAGGGGTGGTAGACGATAGAAGAGCTGGTCTTAATGTCTATTATCACTTAATAAAACCGAAGAACAGGACCCATCAGGAGTTACTTAATTCTATTACTGTAGGCCTTGCAGATTTAGAGATCTTTAAACGGGACATAGGAATGCTTAAGGAGTTAAAAAAGTCAGCAAAAATAAACGCCACCAAGAAAGAAGGTAGTAAGAAATGAAGAGATATTTAGTGGCAGCGGCAGTATTGGCACTGGGTCTCTTGATTTGCTCCGGCATATCCCTCGCACAGGAGGAAGCGGAAGAAGAGATAGAATACTCTTGGGGTATAGTCAGTAGCATATCTTCTGACCAAATCGCGGTTATAGAGTGTGACCACGATACTTATGAAGATGTAAATGTTCCTATACTATAGACCCAGAGGTGAAACTTAAAAATGTAGAGGCACTAAAAGATATCAAAGCCGGTGACAGTATTGACATTGACTACGTGGTTAGAGACGACAAAAAGGTAGCTAAAATTATCGCTGTTGAGAAACCATCCAAAGAAGAATATACGCCTTCGGAAACATATGAGGAAGAGCCCGAATATTATCCAGACGAAACAGAATATTAAATAAGACAAAAAGCAGAAGAGAAGGTATAAATAAATGAAAAAATTTATTTATCTTGGGGGTTTATTGCTTACGTTTTGCACATTAGTTCTTAGCGGTTGCCAAGGAAGAGTTGAAGAGCTCTCAGAAACAGAGACTGAAGCATCTGAATTCGATTTTGAATAAAAGAACTCAGATGCTCTATATCATCTTGGGCGGCAAAAAACAAAACTTAAACAAAGAAATAGTTGAAAAGTACAGTCTTAAGCCAGGAATGCGTACTCTCTTTACAGGATTTAAGATTTTCGAAAATAATGAAAAATAAGGAAAAATTATCAAAAGGAATCCGCAAATACATCAGGCGCCAGAAGATGATAATTCGAAGATTGGCCAGGGATAAGGCTGAGGAGAATAGATTAATAAGGGAGCTTTTAGATAGGTTTTATAAGGATTAAAGGAGGCAAGAAAAAGGTGTGTTGCGAGGAATGTCCTAAATACGAAGAATGTGAAGAGAATAAAAGCTTAAAAGATAATTGCTGTTCTAAATGTCCGGAGTATAATGACTGCGTAGGCATGGATGATAGAAGAAAAGATTCGTTTAAAGATTCTTTCAGAAATAGAGACCTAGAAGACTATTTTTAAGCTAAGACCATTTCTGGAGGAAGGAGCTGGGATGATTAACTTTGTTTCCACTTTTCCACCGATAATGTGTGGAATAGGGAATTATACCAAATATCTGGTTTCTAAAATGCCCAAGAGTTGCTGGCGAGTAACTTCTTTGAGGTTAGATGGATTTTTAAAGGTTGAGGAACCTTTTGAATTGGATAAACGAGTAGCATATACTATTTCTTTATCTAATCCTAAGCTTCCTTCTCTTTTAGATGGGGAAGTCCTCTGGTTTGAGCATGCCTTTGGTATGTGGGGTAGGAAGTCTCCCTCTTTCCTTACATTGATTAAAGAGGCAAAAGAAAGAAGAAAAAGAACGATTGCCAGTCTTCATACCATCCATTTTCAATCCGCTGAGACACCTCAAGGGATGCAGGAAAAGGAAAAAAGGCTACTGGAGAAGGTTTTACCTTTAATCGATGTTTTAACAGTTTTCACCAATGGAACCTGTCAGGCAGTCATCGAGACATTTCCCGAATATAAAGATAAGGTAGTAGTATTAAGGCATGGGGTTTGTCTTTATCCTGAAGTTAACCAAAAAGAAGCCGGGAAGAAACTGTTGAGTTATTTGATTAATCGAGCAGGTATTTCTCAAACACAAAAGAAAGAACTTCAATCTTTGGATAATCTCTTTTTCTCGGATAAGGTAATTTTATTGGGTAATTTTGGATTTATTACCCAAGATAAAGATCCCCTTAAACTTTATCAACTTCGCCAGATCCTTCAGGCCAGATTTCCCACCTATCAAGTAATCGCTATTTACATTGGAAGGATTCAGCAAAGAAAAGATAAAAAGATGGAGGAGAGTCTACCCATCTTAGAAAGGCTAAAATCTATTCACGATGGAAGAAAAAATTTATTCTTTGAAGATTATATTCCTGAAAGTATCTTTCCTTTTGCCTTCCAAGCATTAGACTTTGCTGTATTTTGGTGTCGTAATGCTACCCAGTCAGGAAGAATGGCCCATGCTCAAGGGGCAGGAGTTTGTGTAGTTGGCCGAAATATTGAAGGGATAGGAGAGACTTTAAAGCTTTCTGGACTGCCACAAGTTGATACCTTGGAAGAGCTGGCAGAGAAAATAAAAATACTCACCTTAAAACCTGAATTAAAGGAAAAGGCGCTAAGATCGAATTGGCGCTATGCTCAGCAGTTCTCTTATGAGGTTCAGGCTCAAAAACATCTTTTATTAGAAGAGATAGTTCGATCTGGAAAGAAACTCCCAATTCTGGACCGAATCTAAGGGTTTTATAATGGTCTTTATCTTAGAAAACTTGGCTTTGGGTAACATCGGGGATGCAGAAAATCCTTCCCAGGAGATAACTGCACTTCTCAATGTGGCAGACGATATTGAATTATATAAACCTGCTAGGAAATATTATAAGATTCCTCTTAAAGACGGACCACCTACTCCCGTAGAAAAGATGCTCGAGGCAATTAACTGGATAGAGAAGAATATAGTCTCGGATAAGATATTGGTTTTTTGTACATACGGTGCGGGAAGGTCTGCATCTGTGGTTATAGGTTATCTATGTAGCCTTGGTTTTGATTATACAGAGGCAGTAAAATTTATTCTTTCAAAGAAGCGACATGTAGAGCCCTTGCCTTTATTGGCTAAGACTATAAGAATGGCTTTAAAGCAAAAAGAAGCTTTATTTAAGGTGACAAAATGAAGATAGGAATGATGTCTGCCTGGAATCAGGACTCCGGCGCATCTATCCCTGCCGAGTTAATCGGCAGGGAATGGGTAAAGATGGGCCATCAGCTTTCGGTCTTCACTTTCGTTAGGTCTAATTTCCATGGAACAGCTATTGTTGGTGAGGATGAGGACTATGTATCCCGCTGTTTTACTACCTCACAAGCGAAACCGCCCTTTTTAAATCCCCAGCCTATCCTTAAAGAGACTTATGATATATTTATTACCCAAGATTTGGGGATGTTTCCTCAGGATGAACTGGCAAAGATATTTCCTCTTATTAAACCAAGGACAAAGACTGTAACCGTAATTCATCATAATAAACTTCCAACTAATCCTTCATTCTATCAGTTTGATTGGGATGCCATAGTTTGTTTTGATGATAGGTATTACAATTTTTTAAGTAAAGGCTTCCCTGAAGAAAAACTTCATATTATACCCTATCCTTGTTATCCCAAAAGATGGGCAGATAAATTTAAGGCAAGAGAGAAGTTGGACCTTCCTCAAGATAGATATATTCTCCTTCTCTTTGGACAAAGAGCGGTTAAGGAACATCTGGCGCTTTTGCCAATCTTGGAGAATATCAGTTGCCGTTTTCCCATTCTGCTTTTGGTAGTCTCAAAAAGGGATTTGGATCAAATAAAGACCTTCAAGGGGAGTCACTTAGAGATTTTAATCAGGGAAGAGGCTCCGGACATAGAGAGGCTCTATAGTTATCTTCACGCCTCAGATGTATTACTTTATCATCGCAGCTCTCCTTCAGGGGTAGTAGTATCATCTACCGCCTATCAATGCCTAGGTTCTTGCTGCCCTATCTTGGCTTTAAAGTCAAACTATTTCTATAATATGGACGGAGTAGTCTTTACCTATACCAATTTTGAGGAGTTTGAAGCTAATCTAATAGAAATCCTAACTCAAGGGCCAAGATTTTATAACTGGCAAGGAACCTTAGAGGAGTACTTAAGTAGAAATTCAGCCGTCTCTATAGCTAATCAATATATTGAGCTATTTCAGTTTTTGTTAGAAAAGAAAGTAGTCAAGAGAGATGTAGAATGGATAACATCTATGCAGTAATTATGGCCGGAGGAAGAGGTGAAAGATTTTGGCCTTTAAGTACAGAAGAAAGGCCTAAACCATATCTCTGTCTCTTTGGAGAAAAGACTCTTTTTCAGGCAACTGTGGAAAGAATTAGCTCCTTTATCCCCGAGGAGAGGATTTTCCCGGCTCTTTCCAGACAACATTTGGCTAAAGCTTTGGAGCAAGTTCCTGCTCTACCAGAAAAAAATTTTATCGTCGAGCCCGAAGGAAAAGACACAGCTGCCTGCATTGGCTTGGCTTCTCTCTATCTGGAGAGATTAGACCCAGAGGCGATAATGGTAGTTTTGTCCTCCGACCACTATATCTCTAATAATGAAGAATTCATTAATCTGTTTAATGTGGACAAAAGATGAAGCTTAACCCTGAAATTTTTAGAGAATACGATATAAGGGGTGCGGTGAATGAAGACTTAACTTCTGAAGTAGTTGAAAGCATAGGCAGGGCCTAAGCCTGAATTATGCGTGAAAATGCCATATTTCTAACCATCTCTTGACGATAATAGTGTTTGAGTTTTTTACAAATTTAGGAAGATAGAGACTCATTGTATTAATAAATAAAGAAGTTGGAGTAACGAAACTTGTTTCGCGCTTGACGAGACGCACCGCAAGCGGTGCTACTCCAACACATATTTAAATTCTATCTTTTGACAAAACCGGTGAATCAGAAACATTCCACTAAAGTGAGTAAGGTGGGTTTCTCCGAATATAATTTGCAATTTTCTGATACCTTTTGGCATATTCCGTAAAGTTCCCCCTAGGGGTAGATTGTGGAATAGACAGTTTTTCAACAGCATTGTACAAAATTACATTCGGAAATTCAAATAAATTTTGTATAATTATGCTCATAACTCACGCATAATTCAGGCTAAGGATAGACTGCCCTGATTCCAAGAAAGATAAAGTTGTAGGTGAAATATCAAAATATTTTAACTCCAAATACTCCTGCATTAATATAGATGGAGTAAGAATTCTGTTTAGCAATGGCTGGGGCCTGCTTAGAAAATCCAATACCTCGGCTAAACTTATCTTAAGATTTGAAGCCAAAACAGAAAAAAGATTAGAAGAGATTAAAGACATCTTCATTAAAAGGCTTAAGAAGTATTCCCAGATAGACATTAAACCACTTACAGAATAGTTACTTTGGAAGGAGGCTATATGAGAATTGCGATGATGAGTGCCTGGAACACAGATAGTGGAGTAGCTGTGCATGCAGAGCCATTGGGCAGAGCATGGATAAAAATGGGGCATAAGTTGACTGTATTTAGTTTCATCAAGGATGATTTCCATGGAGAAGGATTTACCGGCGAAGACGAGGATTATGTAATCAGGTGCTTTGGCACTCAAAAGCAGACCAACTACTTAGACCCCCGGCCTATTTTAACCTCAGACTTTGATATCTTCGTAGTTCAGGACTTACGTATGCTTCCAGTAGATAAGTTAGCCAAGATATTTCCCTTGATTAAAAATCGGGCTAGGACAATACATATAGTGCATGAAAATAAATTGCCTGAAGATGCCTGGTTTTATCAATTCGACTGGGACAAGGTAGTCTATTTCGCCCAGAGACAGGAATTCCTGAAAGAGATTTATCCTGACGCTGAACTTATCCCTTTCCCTTGTTTTAAAATAAGAAAGGAAGATAAAAATGAGGCCAGGAAGAAGTTAGAGCTTCCCCTGGATAAGAAAATCATCTACTCCTTTGGCCAGCGCGGCTATCATTCCTATCTACGAAACTTACCTGAGGAGATTAAAGATGAGGCAGTGCTTCTGCATGTTGTCTCCAAAGAATACCAGATGGTTGAAGAGGAATCCCCTCCTGATTGGATGATTATTAGAAGAGAAGATGTCTTATCTCGCCAGAGATTTGATGACTATCTCTTTGCCTCGGATGCAGCTATTTTTCATAAGTTCCAGAGCCGTTATCATGCTGTTGTTTCCTCTACGGTCTTTCAGGCATTGGGTTGTGGTTGTCCCATCTTTGTCCCCCAGCAGTCGGATTTCTTTCATCCTCTGCAGAATGAGCTTATACGTTACGGAGATGCCGAGGAATTAAATAATAAGCTGCTCGAATTACTTGAAAATGAAGGGGCATATAAAAGGATTGAAGATGCCGCAGAAGGGTTTGTGTTAATGAATTCTCCAGAGAAGATAGCCAAAAGATATATAGGGCTATTTACTGAATTCTTAAGAGCTAGATAATGCGAAAGAAAAATTTTATAATCGGGCCATTTGTGGATTATCCAAAGAACCCAATTTTAAGTCCGGGTAAAGGTTTTACATCGAAGGGTGTATATAACCCTACAGTGATTAAAGAAGAGACAAATTTTTTTATGCTCCTTAGGGCTGAAGGAGGAGACTCTTTAACGGGAAAGATAGGTCTTGCCAGAAGTGGCAACGGCATCCAATTTAGTTTGCACCCTGAAGCGGTATTAGTGCCTTCCGCGGATTTCGACAAGTTTGGCTGCGAAGATCCAAGAGTGGTGAAATTTAAGGATACATATTTTCTTACTTATGTGGGAAATAGCGGAAGGTATAATGTGGGCAATATCTGTCTTGCTACATCAGTTGACCTTTTACATTGGAAAAAACATGGTTCAATTCTGCAGCCAAAGAAAGGAAGATGGGATAGTGGCCAGATAAAGGCTGGGGTTATCCTTTCAGAGAAGATAAATGGAAAATATCTTATGTATTTTATGGGAGAAGAAAAACCCTGGAAAACAGCCATTGGAATAGCTTATTCAAAGGACCTTTTTCACTGGTATGAACCACAGGATGAACCTATTGTAGTGCCTCGTAAAGGTTATTTTGATTATCAGGGAGTGGAACCGGGTCCAAACCCTGTTTTGCTCAAAGAAGGAATCCTTTTTATTTATAACGGCTGGGGGAAAGATAGTATTTATAAGCCGGGTGGAATATTATTCTCTATAGATGCACCAGCAAAGATTATTAAGAGAGCAGATAAACCAATATTTCTGCCTTCTCGGAATTATGGGAAAAAGTTTGGCACGGGCAATCATATAGTTGCTGAAGGACTTATCACGTATGGAAATAGGTGGCTTCTCTACTACGGAGCAGCGGATAAACTTACTTGTCTGGCCACATATAAGAGGGGGGCGAAATGAAACTAAGACGTTACCAGGGCAATCCCATCTTAAAGCCCAAAGTAGAAAATGAATGGGAATCCAGGCTTGTTTTTAATCCTGCAGCTATCTACCATAATGGCCTATTCCATTTGTTCTACCGGGCTATGGGAGTGGATAATATCTCCAGAATTGGCTATGCGGTAAGTTCAGATGGTTTTGATTTCTCTCGACTGGATAAACCTGTTTTTATTCCCGAAGGTAGATTAGAAACAGGAGGCTGTGAAGACCCCAGGGTTGTCAGGCTGGAAGATAAGTTTTATATGACTTACACTGCCTATTCGCAAGTCGGAGTAAGGGTGGATTTGGCCTCGACAGTGAATTTTATTAGCTGGAAGAGGTTGGGAGTAATATTACCAGATATAAATAATAAAGATGCGGTTCTGTTTCCAGAAAAGATTGAGGGTAAGTATGTAATGTTTCATCGGCCAATGGATGAAAAGCCCTTAAGTATCTGGATTGCTTATTCAGATGATTTAATCAACTGGAATGGCCACAAGAAAGTTATGACACCAAAGGCCGGAAATTGGGATGGAGTAACCATTGGCGCAAGCTGTCCACCTTTAAAGACAGAAAAAGGGTGGTTGCTTATCTATCACGGAGTTGATGAAAGTTCAACATATAGATTGGGAGTAGCATTATTTGATTTAAAAGACCCTTGGACGCTATTACATAGACACCCTGAGCCAATCCTTGAACCCCAAGAGGATTACGAACTACGTGGAGAGGTGCATCAGGTAGTATTTGGCTGTGGTGCCTGTGAAGTTGAAGGCACCTACTTTATTTATTACGGTGCGGCGGACAGGGTAGTTTGTGTAGCCACTATAAAAAAAGAAGAATTGATGAAGCTTTTTAATTAAGGAAAACCAAAATGAATATAACAATGATGAGCCGCTGGAATATTCCCTGCGGGGTTTCTACCCATGCAGAACTTCTGGGCAGAGCATTGGTCAAGCTCGGTCATAATCTTAAGGTTTTAGCACCTGCAGAATATGAGAATTATCAAACTGACAAAGATGAGTCCTATGTTTTGAGGTGTTATAGGCTTCCTAAAAAGAAGGAAGGGTTTTTCTTTGATCCCGAACCTTTTCTGAAAGACGATTGTGATGTCTTTATAGTGCAGAATCTTGAGATCCTACCAATGGAAGAACTACTTAAGATATATCCCAAGATAAAAGAGCGAGCTAGGACCGTCTTTGTAGTCCATGAAGGTAAACCGCCTAAAGATTCAACCTTCTATAAATTTGACTGGGATGCCGTTGTCTGTTTTGATGAACGATATAGAAAGTTTCTTTGTAACATTTACCCTGAGGATAAGATACATATAATCCCCTATCCCTGCCATCCTCTGATGCCCGGAGATAAAAAAGAGGCCCGGCTCAAACTGAATCTGCCACTGGATAAAAAGATAATCTTTAACTACGGCATCGGGATATATCGCCACCTTCATCTTTTACCGACAATAGAACGTGTAAGTAAAAAATACCCGCTTATTTTTCTTACCCTGACCCATATCCAAGAATGGTACGATTTGTTCGATGTAACCAGGATAAGATATAAATTTATTGAATTAAGAAATGGGAAGCTACCCGTCAATACGCTTTACACCTATTTACACGCCTCGGATTGTCTTTTAATCCATAAAGATTCAGCTGAGGCGGTAGTTGTTCCTTCAACTGCTTATCTTGGTTTAGGGGCAGGCCGGCCTATTCTGGCCTATAATACCAACTTCTTTGCAACCTTTGACCAAGAGGTCTTAAAATATTCAAGTCTTTCCGAGGCACTGGAAGATGTATTTGAGGAAAGGGACAATGTTAAGTCCGTCTTAAGGATAGCCAAGGAATTCGTGAAGGAGAATTCATCGATTGAGGTGGCTAAAAAGTTTATTCAGCTTTTTGAAGCGCTATTAAACCTCGATAGAGATACTAATCTTCCAAAGAGAGAAGCAAAAAAACTTCTAACGGGGTAAAATATGAAATATAAAGGCAGAGGTAAAATATGGGAAGAATCAAAATTGCCGTCCTAGGAGTTGGCAACTGCGCCAGTTCTCTGGTGCAAGGAATAGAGTTTTATAAAAATTCACCAGAAGAAAAGGTTATTGGCTTAATGCACTATGATGTTAGTGGGTACAAGGTGGAGGATGTCGAAGTAGTGGCCGCCTTTGATATCGATAAGCGAAAGGTTGGCAAGCCCTTGAATGAGGCGATATTTGCCAGACCGAACTGTGCTAAAATATTCTGTTTCCACATTCCTGATAATGGCGTAATCGTTAAGATGGGAAATGTTTTAGATGGCGTAGCTTCCCATATGAAGAACTATTCTGAAGAGCGCGCCTTTGTAATAGCAGATGAGGCACCTTCTGATGTAGTTAGTGAGCTCAAAGAAAGCGGTGCTGAGATTTTGGTCAATTTTCTTCCTGTAGGTTCAGAGCAGGCAACCCGTTTCTATGCCCAGGCCTGTTTAGATGCCGGGGTTGCCTTGGTTAACTGTATTCCGGCATTTATTGTTTCTGACCAAAACTGGAAAATTAAATTTGTAGAAAAGGGCTTGCCTTTAGTAGGTGATGATATAAAGTCCCAGGTTGGCGCTACTATCACTCACAGAGTCCTGACCAGGATGTTTAATGACCGAGGCGTAAAGTTAGAAAGGACATATCAGCTAAATACTGGTGGTAATACCGATTTTCTCAATATGCTTGAGCGTTGCCGACTTAATTCCAAAAAGAACTCCAAGACCGAGGCAGTGCAGTCGCAGTTAGGTAAGCCTTTAGAATCCAAAAACATCCACATCGGTCCAAGCGATTATGTTCCCTGGCAGAAGGATAATAAAGTCTGTTTTATCCGGATGGAAGGAAGAGGCTTTGGAGATATAGCTATGAATCTGGAGTTGAGACTATCCGTTGAGGACTCGCCAAATTCAGCTGGCGTGGTTATTGATGCGATAAGGTGCTGTAAGTTAGCCCTGGATAGAGGGATAAGCGGCCCACTGGTTTCTGTATCTGCATATACGATGAAACATCCTCCTGTTCAATATCCAGATTATAAAGCTAAAGAGATGATGGAAGAGTTTATCGCCGGGAATCTCCAGAGTTAATTATGATTAAGAACTTATTATTAGCTTTTATCCCAATATTTGTGGCAGTTGACGCGGTAGGAGTTTTACCAATTTTTGTCTCACTTACTCAGGAACTTAAGAAAGAGGAAAAATTAAGAATTATTTTTCAGTCAATGCTCACAGCTATATGCTTAGCGGTGGGTTTTATATTTTTAGGCAAAATTATATTTAAACTTCTCGGTATTACCTTAGGCGATTTTATGGTAGCAGGAGGTGCTATTCTTTTCTGTATTGCCATAATGGATATAATAAATCCGGGGAAGAAACGCCGTATACCAAGTAATGAGTTAGGTGCCGTTCCGTTAGGCACGCCCTTAATTGTTGGTCCTGCTGTATTAACTACCTCCTTAATTATTATTGGTGAGTATGGTTTATATGCTACATTGTTCTCGGTTTTAGCTAATGTTATATTAGCCGGCATAGTCTTTTCTCTTTCCGGAATTCTAATAAGGCTTCTTGGCGAAGCAGGCTCTAAGGCCCTCTCAAAGATTACGAGTCTGCTTTTGGCTGCCATAGCTATTATGATGATAAGAAAAGGGGTGGCACAAATTTTTAATTTATAAAAGGTAGCTTTGATATGTCCAAAAGAAAAAGACGCGGTAAACTCAAATGAAGGTCAAAGAAAGCAAATCATGGAAGAAAGCCAAATCTTGGCTAAAAAATGAAAGCTTATGTCTCTTTTTTTTGTTTTAGATTTAAGCGGGCAAGTTTCATTTGATTTGCCCGATTTTATTTTTTGGCAGAATTCATAACGTTATGAGCAAGGAGATAGGAGGGAAATTGCATGAGCAACAAAAGAGAGAGGGATTATGATGGTATCCGTAAGGATATAGAGCGGCAATGTGTATTAACATATAAACCCAAGAAGTGCTACACTTCCTATACGCTTTTCAGTACATATATGGGTAATATTTTTTACCTCATAAATATGGAAGGAAACGTCGTTCACACTTGGCGAATAAGGGGGGCAAAAGTAGGAGAAATCCTTCCCGACGGGCACTTGATATATGGGCATATGTGGAATGGATTAGTGGAAATTGATTGGAATAGCAAAGAGCTTTGGTACTATAAGTGTTCTCAGCATCATGACTTTGCGGTGATGCCCAATGGTCATATGGTGATACTGTGTGGAATTCGAGGGAAGGATTTTCCCCTGCGGCTTATTTTGGAGGAGAGACGCGACCCAAAAGTACGAGAGGAGGGTCCCTTTGCTACATGCTATATCATAGAAGTTGTTCCGAACACGAATGAGATAGTGTGGGAGTGGTGGGCGGACGAACACATAGAAGAACTCAAAAAGATTGGCGTGAAGTTTCCCATCCAGGCAGACGATATTTTCCACACAAATGCTTGTGAGGTTCTCCCCGAAACAAAGCTCGGTAGGCAGGATTCAAGATTTAAAGCTGGAAACGTACTATTCAACCACAAAAATCTGAACATAATTGGCGTGATAGATAAGAGCGACGGAAAAATTGTATGGGCTTGGGGACCTGGGATAGTAGATAGGCCGCATATGCCCACACTGATTCCTGACCTGCATCCAATTACAGGAGAAGTGCTTCCTGGAGCGGGGCATTTTCTGATATTTGACAATGGACCAAATCGAGGTTTTTCTAGAGTGATAGAATTGGATCCTCTAAGCGAGAGGATTGTCTGGGAGTACAGCCCAGATGGTTTTTGGGGTAGTGGGGGTGGTGGTTCAAATAGGATGCCTAATGGAAATACAGTTATCTGTGAAGGAGGGTTTCGTGGTAGGCGCGGTAGACTTTTTGAGATTACTCCTGACAGGGAGGTAGTATGGGAATACTTAACCCCTTATTTTGATGGGATGGGGGGACACGAAATTTATCGTTGTGTTAGATATCCTCTCCACTATATAGAAAATATACTCAAGAGGCATATTCAAACCCAATTCTGGGGACACAATACTTAATTATCCAGATACGATCCTGGTGTGTTGGTTATGCTATGGCACAAATAGCCCGTATGGTTGTTAATTAAGTATTGTGTCCCCAGAATTGCAAATCCCTTACCTGTGCATAATTTGGTAGCGCCAACGGGATTCGAACCCGTGATCTCTGCCTTGAGAGGGCAGCGTCCTAAACCAGACTAGACGATGGCGCCATTGACTACAATCGTAAATTCTTACATTACTGGGATTCTTGGGGAATTTCTGGAGGTTTCTCTTCTCCTACGCTTAATAATTTCTCCCCCAGTCTATCAAGTTTCTTCTCAGCTTCCTCGTATTTGGTTCTACTATTAGATAGGTGTTTCCCCAATACCTCAAAATCTTCCTTGAACTTAATCAAGTCTCCATGGAGGCGAGTCAGATTACCTAAAATCTCTTCCGCAGCTTTCTCGATTCTCAATCCTTTCAGCCCCAGGACTAAAACCTGCAAATAGGCATAGAAGCTGTTGGGCGAGACTGGAATAACTTTCTTGGAAAGCGCGTAAGAACTGATCCCTTCTCCTGCACCAACAGTCTCGTCCTTAATTATCGTTTCATAATATACATTTTCAGCGGGGATATAGAGGAGTGCAAAATCGAAAGTATCTTCATCCGGCAAAATATACTTATCGGAAATATCGTCAATATGTTTTTTGACATCTCTCACAAACTCCCTGCGACTTCCTTGTTTCTCATCTTCACCACTGCTTTCTAACATCTTTTTGAAGTTCTCCAATGGAAACTTAGAATCTACTGGAACAAGCCGCTTTCCCAGGCGAATAACCGCATCCACAATTTCTCCATTCTTGAATTTGTGCTTGAGAGTGAAATGTTCTCGTGGCAGAATCTGTCCCAAGAGATTTGCCAGCAGGAACTCACCCACTTCGCCACGAAAGGTAGGTGCCCTGAGAAGGTCCTGAAGGCTGGATATATCTTTTCCCACTTCGTAAATTCTCTTGTTCGCTTCTTCCATTCTCCCTAAGCTTTCCTTTACAGAAGTGACGACTTGAGTAGTATCGCCGAGCCTGTCACTTACCTGGCTGGTAACAGCGTTTAATTGGTTTGTCAACTGAGTGGTCAGGTTTGCTATCTGCTGTTGCATTACCAGAAGCGCCGGCTCACTTACTCCCTTTGCCTCCAAATTCCTAATCCTTCTTCTCGCACTCATGGCCATCCACATCACAAGAATAACCAGAATGCCCGCTCCCCCAATTAAAACCCATATAGTCAATTCCATTAATTTCCCTCCAGTTAAAAGCACTTCGGGCGACCGCGAGGGTCGCCCCTACGTGACCAAAACCTTTACGGGCATAAAGCCCTACACCGGAAAAATTATTACGGGGACAAGCCCCTACACTACATACTTTAGGTTATTATACCAAAATTAAGAACCTGAAACAAGGAGAGTCTACATCGACCTCTTGTATATTTCCTCTATCTCTTTGGTACTCGGGCGGCGTGGATTTAATGAGAGGACGCGCTCGTTCTTGCCAACGGTTTCAGCAAAACCAGCCAAGGACTCCTCCTTCACTCCTATCTCCTTCAAGCCCCTGGGTATGCCTATCTTTTCTGACAGTTCCCTTACTGCTACTACACTCAGGCGGGCGGCGTCCTTTTCCAATAGACCTTCTACCTTCTTCCCCATTGCCACAGCAATGTTTTTATATTTAGAAGGATTGGCCACGAGATTAAACTCCATTGCTTCAGGCATAAGTAAAGCATTTGCTAGTCCATGGGGAGCTCCATAGTAGAGGGTGATCGAATACCCCATGCCATGAATTATTCCTGCCCCGGAGGAAGTAAGCGCGATCCCCGCAATTGAAGAAGCAAAGAGCATCTTTTTCCTGACTTCTATATTTTCCGGTTGGGAAACTGCCCCTGGCAAAGCCTCAGCAATCAAGCGTATCGATTCTAAAGCCAATATGTCACTAACCGGATTTGCCTTGGTACAGACATAGCTTTCAATGGCATGACTTAAAGCATCCACTCCTGTATTGGCGGTAAGAGAGGCAGGCATACTCAGGGTTAACATCGGGTCGAGGATAGCAAGCACAGGGCTAATATGAAAGCTACCGATTATCTGTTTCAGCATTTTCTTCTGGTCGGTAACGACTGCATATTTTGTAACTTCACTCCCCGTTCCCGCTGTAGTGGGGATAGCGATAACAGGAATAGCCGGTTCTTTTACCTTATCCGTCCCGAAATAATCAGTAATACTGCCCTTGTTGGTCATAAGCAGGGCGATTCCCTTTGCTGCGTCCATCGGGCTTCCTCCGCCAAGACCAATTACTACCTCCACCGCGCATTTCTTGGCAAATTTTGCTCCTTCTTCAACTGTCTCCACGCTCGGGTCGGGTTCTACTTTATTAAATACCTCTACCCTAAGATTTTGGGAAGTAAGAGAATTTATCACATCGTCCAGACTACCCGCCTTCTTTGCCGAGGACTTCCCTGTAACTATCAAAACCTTCTTGCCAAATTTCTTAGCTTCTTCACCAACTCTTTTCAAACTTCCTTCTCCAAAGATAATTCTTGTTGGAGAATAGAAAACAGATTCCATGTTTACCTCCTTTTCCCCTCACCTCAATCCTCTCCCCCTTGGGGAGAGGAGGATTTTATCTCACAGACTAATTTATAATCGCAAAATTCGCATCTTTTTGACTTAGCGACCGGTTCGAAATCTTCTTCCCGAATTTTCTTTATAATTGCCTTTATTTTCTTTTCTAAATCACGCTCCATATCCTTTTCAATTTTTATGGTGACCAGTTGATTATGCCTCAGCCAGTATAAGCTCAACTTTTCCACAGGACTATATCCTAAGACCTTCTCCGCCCCCCATTTGTAAAGCATCATTGGCAAAACGTAAGGCTCTTCATTCTTCTGGCGATTGGTCTTGTAATCGATAATATGGTATCCCTGCCCGGAAGGTCTATCGATTCGGTCGATTATTCCCCTGATTTCGCAACCTTCAATAAAAAGATGGAATGGCTCTTCCACTCTAACGATTTTACCAATTCGGTTCTCTGAATTATACAAAAATTTTAGAAGAATTGGCTTAGCTTCTTTCTCATAGATATTTTGAATCTCCCTGTCACCAATTCCATGAGCTTTCGCCAGTGAACGGAATTTACTCATCAATTTCGATTCTTTCCATTCTTTTCCTTCTTTTCTTGATAAAATGTATTCTTCCAGAGTTTTGTGAATTACTGTCCCGAACGTCGACTCTTCAATCATCTCCTCCTCTTTCTCTCTTTCCAATCCCGGGTCCGGAGGGAGATTGAACAGGTAAAGATATTTGTATCTTAAGGGGCACTGGTCAAAAGTGGCAAGCTGGGTAACTGTAAAAGAAGGAAGAGAAATCTCGTGGGAAGGAAGCGACTTATAGGAAGAAAATACGATATCTTTTATCTCTTCTAATGTCAGCGCCTCAATCCCCTTCTCTTTTCGGCTTGGCGGATAGACTTCTTTCTCCCGGATTTCTTTCTCTTGCAAAAACTTCTCCCTCCTGTTTTCAATTAAGGGAGAGAACTCTTCTTTTATTTCTCTCTGTTCATCGAGAAAATAAGCCATAAACGGACTCAATTCCCCTTGCGCGTTCCCGGTGCCGGAAATTATCAATTTCTCTCGCGGTCTGGTCAGGCTAACATAGAGAAGCCTCTTCTCTTCCATGTCGATCTCTTTTTTCTTCTTTTTCCTTTCTTCTCTGGTAGATATAACCGACTTTTCATCATAAGCATAAAATGGAGAAGCTCCTCCCACGAAAGGGAAAGTCTTATCCTTAACGTTAGCTAAGAAAACGATGGGAAATTCCAACCCTTTTGCCTGGTGAATAGACATTATACGCACAGCATTCTCTTCGCCAGGTTTAGCTTCGCTCTCCACCACTCCCTGTTGAGTGACTTCTTTTACATAGGCGATGAAATCTTCCAGTGTGGAGAAGATATTTCTCTCCTCAAATTCCTCAACGAGGCTGAAAAACTTCTGAATATTTGCCAGGGTTCTCCTCCTTTCAGTAGGAGGTAAACTCTGGGCATAATGTAAATAGTTGCTCTGGGTAATCACCTTATATACCAGCTCGCCTAAACTGTAATTACTCTTTTTCAGAAAGAATCTGTCCAAGAAGGCTTTGCAATTCCTGAGCGCCTTCTTATCCTCTTCCTCAATGTCAAGACCATCCAACTTCCCCAAACCATCGTAGATGGGATAACGCTTCCTCACCATCTTCTCTTCGTCTTCGATTTCTTGCTCAGGAAAGACACTGGCCAGAGAAGAGAGACTGGAATTCTTGATTCTGAAAATGGGTGACCTCAATAGCCTCACCAGAGAAATGTCATCAAAGGGATTATTGATTGCCCCCAGTAATGCTACCAAATCTCTTATTTCTGGCCTTTCGTAGTAACCTGTCCCACCCGTAGTAATAAAAGGAATCCCGTGCCTCCTCAGGGCCTCCTCATATATTCCTACGGGAGTCCTGATTGCTCTTAAGAGTACCGATATATCCTTAAGCTGCAGACTCCTTTCCCGGTCTTCTTCTCTTATTGGATTTTTTAGACGGTAGTCTCCCAACAACTCGAGAATTCTCTGGGCAATAAATTCAGCTTCCTCCTCCCGGGATTCTGCCAGAAATATCTCCACGCCACATTCCTCTGCTTCCTTTTCTGAACTTATAGGCTCATAATCAGGAATTTCCGTTCCCAGCGCCTTATTGACTACTTTCAGAATCTGATTAAAGGAACGGAAATTCTTAGTCAAGGAAAGGTTTAATTCAGATTTCTCGCTGAAATCTTCAATATTCTCAGGCTCCGCTCCTCTAAAAGCATAGATAGACTGCTTAACATCGCCCACCACGAAGTAGTTATGGGAGAACTGGCGCAAGAGTTTATCCTGAAGAGGTGTAGTGTCCTGGTACTCATCTACCAGGACATATCTAAACTGTTTCCGATACCTGTCTTTTATCTTCCTATTACTCTCGAGAAGATGTAGAGTCTCCAGGAGAATCCCGGAAAAATCGAAGTAGTGGCGCTTCTTAAGTTCCTTTTCATAGGAAGCATAAATTTTGGCAATGAGATGTGTCAAATTTTTCTTCTCTTCATCTTCTACTT
The DNA here is from genome assembly GCA_035530055.1 of bacterium. Lineage (NCBI taxonomy): Bacteria > bacterium. The sequence continues at coordinate 39,893 of DATKVN010000075.1, forward strand.
TGGAAATCTCATGTAGAAGTCCCGAAGGGAACGTCGCCTTATTTCTTATTTCCTGGACATATACATAAATCCGACTCAAGAACTCATCCAGCCACTGGTCAATAGTGACCCGGGGCAATTTCCCTTCCTCAAGTAACGCTTTACCTACCTTGCAGAAAAGGATTTTCGCCTCAATCTCGTTAATCACTCTGAAATTCGGCTCCAGGCCTATTTCCAGTCCATTCTCTCTAAGAAGCCGCGTGCAGAAAGAATCGATAGTACTAATATAGGCTTTCCTTGATAGAACTCCCCTGGGAAGAGACATATTCTCTAATTCTTTTTCCAACCTCTCCCGCATCTCTCCCGCAGCCTTATTGGTGAATGTAACCGCCAGAATACTCTCTACAGCCTCTTCGGGAGATACACCCTTCTCCAGGAGATTAGAAAATATTTTCAGGTACCTGTTTACCAGAACCGAAGTCTTCCCTGTTCCTGCTCCTGCCTTCAGGCAGACAGTACCTTCAATCTCATCAACTGCCCTCTTCTGTTCTAAAGTTAACTCTCTCATTCTTCTCCCAAAAAGGTGACAAAAATGACAAAATGGGGACAGCGACCATTTTTTTCAAGCAGACAGCACTTTAAGTCTTATTAGAAAATCTAAGAATGGGACAGTCCCTGAAAAATGGTCGCTGTCCCTATTTTGTTCCTATTTGTTCTTGTCACAAAGGAAATTGAAGTCGCAATTCCAGCAGTTCCTTGGCTTCTGGGGATAGTATCCCTGGAGAATCTCCTTTGCCTTTTCCATGAGATGCTTTAGCGCTCCCTCAAGAGAATCCTCAGTGGATAAGATACTTTTCCCAGAAGAATATTGCTTACCTACTTCCACCGTTGCTTTGATATTTGCCTTGGGTTTTTCTAACTGTTTACGCAGCCAGTATATGGAGAGCCTTTCTACGGGCCTGTGCAAGCCTTCCCTGGCACCAAAAAAATAGATAGGTAACTGAAAACTTTCTCCTTCGTTCATTTTGCGACAGAGGCGAAACTCCATAAACGGACTCTTGCCGCTCTTATAATCAATAACTTCCTCAACTTTTTCCTCAAGCCTATCCAGGCGGTCTATTCTTCCAGAAAAAGTCAACCCGTCTTTCTGCCAGGTGAATTCTTTCTCCACCCCCTCAATGGAAAAACTCTCTCTTTCCCTCTCCTTCTCCAGATACCTGAGAAGAATCTTTGCAGCCAATCTCTGGTAGACGTCCTTCTCAAACAGAGTGGAAAAACTCCCCCCTTCCTGGGAAAATACCTTCCTAATTTCCTTCTCCATATCCCTTTTTGCCTGAGAAGAATGCAGAGCATCTTTACTATTGTATTTCTCATGAAAGGATGCAAGAATACTGTGGAGGAGCCTCCCAAAAATTAAAGCGGGTCTTGGCTTAATCCAGATTTTTAAGAGGAAGGAGAAGAAGAACTTTGCCGGACATTCGCTGTATGACTCAAGCTTATAGCCAGAGAACCTATAATCAGGAGAAATCTTCACTTTATCCCAGAGACACTCCTGGTCGAACTCTCCCTTAATTCTCATTATCTCATTATATTTCTCTCTATCAATCTTTTCCAGAAGTCCCTCTAAATCCTTATTTCCTGTGATGAGCCAGAAGTTAACTAAATCCTCCCGGGTTAAAATTTCATCCTTCTCCTCAGGGCCGAGAACCGGTGGCTTATCGAGAAATTCTATCCCTCTCTCCTTACATTTCTCCAGTAGTTCGTCTTCCCTTTCTGCCCCCACGAATTTCAGAACTAAAGAAGATACAAGAGAATCGCGATTAGACTCGTAGGTTCTTCCATAAGTTAAATAGAGCTTCTTCTTCGCTCTACTTATAGCCAAATTGAAGATTCTCTCTTCTTCATTCAGGTGTTGGGAAAGTTCGGGAAGGGGCTTCAGTCTCAATCTCTTCTTTTCCCGAAGGTTTAAGAGTGATGATTCGGGCAAATCCCGGGGAAACTTTCCTTCCACAAGGCCGGTTACGAAGACTATGGGGAAGAAATTTCCGCTTGCCCTTTGCACAGTCATAATCTGGACGCTATCCTCCTGGGGAATAAATGTAATAGCCTCCTCCCGGCCGTAGGAAGTAAGCATCTCGTCAAGATAACTCATAAAATCAAAGAAAGACAAATTGTTTTCAATCTTCTGGAATTTCTTCACCACTTCCAGAAAATAGCTCAAGTTTTGAGCCAATCTCTTATTCTTCGTCCCTGCCTGAAGATAACCGAACCTCAAGAAAACCATATAAATAAGCCTTTCCAGGGATTCCTTTTTGGCTTCTCTCTCCATCTTTCTTAATGTTCCCAGAAATTCCCCAAGCGAGGAGATAGTATCCTCATCTAAACCCCATCCAGGATAGCTTGTGCTGGACCCAGCCCCCTGGGAAAAGTCCCGGGGTAATTTCTTCACCACCATTTTTATTACGGCCAAGAAAGGCAACCCTTTCCTCTCACTATAGGTCACCAGCCGCTGAACATCAACAGGATCGATGTTGAACTCAGGGGCTGAAAGAGCCCTGAGCAGATGGGTGTTCATATCTTCTTCCTGCCCCCAGATGCATTTCAAAATAGAGATAATCTGGACAATTTCTGGCTGTTTGAAAAATGCTATGCCTCCCATTACCGCGTAATCAATATCGTAAATTTTCAAGGCGTCTTCTAAATTTTTTATTTCTCTGGAGACGCCGCGGCAGAGGATAGCAATGTCGCGATAATGGTAACCCTGGCGAGTCAAACCGTAAACCTTGCGGGCAATGAACAGAGCCTCTTCGCTTCCACTGCCACATTTCACCAGTATTATCTGCGGGGAAGAGGTAACTACTTCGGAAAGCGAAATTATGCGGGGCTCAAAATCAGTTAGGAATCTTCTTTTCACCTCCTGGGGCAGGGCTCCACGAAAACGAAAGACGCTCTCTTCTTCATTACCGGAAAACAGTACCTCCTGTTTCTTCAAGGTTAAAAGAGAGAAGAGTTCGTACTCATTCAAATCGATGTTCTGAAAGTCGTCGAGAAGAATATGACTGAATCTCTCCCTGTAATTCTTAAGGATATCCCGATGGCTCTTAAAAAGTTGAATAGTTTTTAACACCAGGTCCCTGAAATCTAAACGATTCTCTTTGTGCAGGTAATCCCGGTACCATATATAAATTCTTTTCAAATCTTTAAATTTCCCGTAGTCGGGCAGGCTAACCCGGGGATTAAGTTTCCAAAGGTCAATGAAGTCGACCACCTCATCTAAGAAACCCGAAGTATGCTTGACGTTCCGATAGTAGTCTAGCTTCAAACTTTTGAGAATCTTACTCAACATCAGCCTTTCTTCTAATCCGTCGAGCACCTGAAAGTTGGGATAGATGCCAGGAACCCTGTTATAATTTTGCCGGAGAACCCTCTTGCAGAACGCAGTAAAGCTATTCACCCAGAACTCTCCATATCCCGGCTGAAGATGCGGCCTTAAAGCTCCCACCATCTCCTCCTGGTCAGTAAACACAAGTATCCTTTCCGGTGGAGCAATTCCCGAAGATATGAGA
>DATKVN010000076.1 GCA_035530055.1 bacterium
CAATACTTTTGTTATTGGCGATATGCCATTTATGTCTTACCAGGAATCCGTAGAGAAGGCAATATATAATGCCGGAAGATTTTATAAAGAAGCAGGTGCGGATGCTATCAAACTTGAAGGTGGAAGGAGAATAATTAATCAAATTAAAGGGATTGTAAATGCAGGAATGGTAGTAATGGGTCATATTGGATTGACTCCTCAAAGTTCAGGCCAGTTAGGAGGATTCAAAGCTCAGGGTAGAACTGCTGAAACTGCCATGGAGTTAATTTTGGATGCCAAAGCGATTGAAGAAACGGGTGCTTTTGCTATTTTGCTTGAGGCTATACCGCCAGAAGTAGGAAAGATTATCACCGAAAGAAGTCAGATACCTGTTTTAAGTATTGGTGCAGGAATCGATTGCGATGGCCAACTGGTGATTGTTGGTGATATGCTGGGATTGTTTGAAGCATTCACTCCTAAATTTGTGAAAAAATATGCTTCTTTGAGTGACGATATTACAGAGGCATTTAGGAAATATGTACAGGATATAAAGGAAAAGAAGTTTCCCGAAGAGAAACACACATATCAAATGTTACCCGGCGAGAAAGAAAAACTTGAGAAAATGGTATCAGGGATGTAATTGGAGCCTTCCGAAAGGAAAGCAATTTATTAAGAAGGAAGGTTAAAAGATGAAAAAATTCAAGAAAATTCTGCTTATTCTTTTTCTTATTTCGCTATTTGTCTTTGTGGGAGGAACAATTGCTTTAAGGATTGCATTTCCTCCGGCAAAGGTGAAAGCTATGTTGATAGCCAGGATGTCTGAGGCCCTCCACAGGCAGGTAGAAATAGAAAGTATCTCCGTTGGTCTCAGAGGACTTAGAGTCAAAGATTTCAAAATCTCCGAGAAGCCGTCATTCGACAAAGGGACCTTTGTGCAGGCGGGACAGTTTCTGGTAAGGCCCAAACTTCTCCCCCTGCTTAAAAAGCAGATTTCCATAAGCGAAGTTACGCTCATCTCTCCAGAAATAAATATTATGAGAAATGTGGACGGCTCATTTAATTTCAGCGACCTTATGGTAGAGAAAATACCTGAGGCAAAGAAAGAAGAAAAGGCGGAAAAGATAGAAAAGGGTCCGCCGGCAAAAATTAAACCCATAGCCTTCTCTTTCCTCGTATCGAAAGTAACCATATCCGGGGGAGAGGTGAAATTTGTGGACAGGACGCCACAGAAGCTATCGGCAGATTTGAAGAATATTAACCTGAGTGTTTATGGCATTTCGCTTGTTTCACCTTTCTTTGTGGAAGCCTCTTTTGATGTGGCAAAGGAGAAATTGGAGGGTTCTCTTGCCTTTAAAGGAAGTGTTGACATAAAAGAAGGGAGTATCAAGATTAAGGAATCTTTAGCGACTATAGCTGGCGCAGGAATAGGAGCTACCGGGAGTGTGGAAAAGTTTATGGAGCCAGAGAAGCTCTCCTTTGCAATTAATATAAAAAGTGAAGATTTTGCGCTGGAGAAGCTTTCCAAGACATTTCCTTTCTCCGGAGATTTTCTAATGTCTGGCGAGCCGGATATAAGCGCAGATATCTCCGGGAATTTGAACAAAATTAAGATTAAAGGCAATATTGGTATTAGAAAAGTCGAGGCATTGTTTAAGGACTTATTCCATAAGCCTTCTGGTATAGACGGGGGGATGGGAATTGATATTGTCCTTGAAGACAATAACATTCTGAAGTTGAACTCAATATCAATAGCTCTTGGTGAGATGAAAGCTTCTGCCTCCGGGAAGGTGGTAGGGCTTAAGGAGGAGAGGAGACTCAATCTTAAAGTTTCTCTGGAAAAATTTGATATGAAATCGCTTCATGAGTTAGTCCCTCTCGCCAAGAACTACGGGCTTTCCGGAAAGGTGGCAGGAGAGACAAAGATTTCCGGTGTACCGAAATCGATAGATATTTCCGGAAGAATGGGCGTAGAAAATGTAGAATCAGCTCAGGAACAGATAAGTGTGAAACTGGACAGGTCTAATTTGGAATATTCAGGAAATGTCCTGAATTTCAAGAAGCCGAAGGTCGATTTCAATCTGGATGTAGGGACGGTGGAAGTGAAGGTGGCGGAGGAACCGAAAAAGCCAAAGGAAGGGAAGCCAGGAGCAAAGGAAACGAAAGAAGAGCCACCTGCTGTAAAAGGGAAGCCATCTCCTAAAATCGGGATTCCACCAGATGCTACCGTCTCAGGGAAACTCAAACTGAAGAAACTAATATTTCAGAATTATCAGATATCTGATTGTTCGGCAACACTGGACGTCGCTAAATCGATGCTGAGTCTCAAATTGCTCTCTCTATCAGCATATGATGGTAGTATGAAAGGCTCTCTCTCAGCCGACCTTGGAGATACTTCTTTAGAGCAGCTCAAATTCGGTCTCGATAGTGACATTAAGAATATCGATATGCATAAGGTTATCCAATCTACGGGCCGGAAATTGAAAGGGGAGTTTTATGCTATGGCTTCCGGAAACATGAAATTATCTGGAACGGGAAAAGATTTTTCTAAATTGAATGGTTCGGGTCTCGTGGAGATAAAAGATATGAAGATAAAAGGGATAAAGATTCTGGACAGAATTGCCTCTGCTGCCAAAATTCCTGAACTTAAAGAGACAAATTTTAAATCGGCAAGAGGGAATCTTACCATCAAAGAAGGAAAGGTATATCTTACAGACGTGAAAACGGAAGGTGGAGATAAAATGGATGCTTATTGTTCCGGCAATGCTGACCTGGTTAAGAAGACGCAGGATATAAAAGGTGATATCAAGTTTGCCAAGCAATACTCCGGGGGAGATTTTGCCAAATATGCCGGTGACGCTGAAGGACGGGTAACTGTGCCATTTAAGATTGCCGGAACATTTGAAGACCCGAAGGTTAATCTCGACTGGGGCAAATTGACCAAGGAGGCAGCAGAAAAAGCTGGCAAAGATATTTTGAAAAAGGGAATAGAGGAAGGCTTAAAAAAACTTTTTAAGAAGTAGTATAGCCGCAAAGTGGTAGTCGCAACCTTCAGGTTGCGTTTATATGCGCAGGCTGAAGCCTGCGACTACCATAGGCGACGGTAGTATAATAAATAAGGGTGGGATAATGGGAGAGCCTCCAAGAGAGGGGGATAACAGTCCCGATTGAAAATCGGGACGCAAGGGGGGAGAACATGGTTCTCCCACTTGAGAGGCTTGAGCGGAGCGAAAGCCGACGGGGCAGTAGTTCAGTTGGGAGAACGCTTCCCTCGCACGGAAGAGGTCAGGGGTTCGAATCCCCTCTGCTCCACAGAATTATGGGGACACAATACTTAATTAGAGTGATTATTCGAAAGGGGTCAGAGTGATTAAATGTCCGAAATGTGGTTATGAGAACAAGGACAATGCATTATACTGCGGGATGTGCTACGAACCATTCAGGAAAAAGGCAGAACCTCCCGAATTTTCTGGACCCGAAGAAGAAAAAGGTCCCTCTTTGCAAAAAGATGTATGTGTTAACCATCCAGATCGCCCGGCGCAGGGATTCTGCGCAGTCTGTCAACGAGATTTCTGTTTTGACTGTCTTCGGGATAAAGACGGGCAATTAGTGTGCAGTCAATGTTATTCAGGAGTGATACCAGAAGGGATAAGATACAGGCAAAAGGTCATCCGGGACCAATATGGGATAATCGCTCCTAAAAAGGGTTTTTTCCGTAAATGCTGGGAAATAATTATACATCCCAGGAAATTTTTTGCAGAATTACCTCAGGAAGGTGGTTTTGGCGCACCGATAAAATTTTATATAGTAGCATTAGGTTTGATGCTTGCGGCAATTTGCATGCCTACATTAATATTTTCTCTAGCCAAGCCGATGAATCAACTCGCCGCCCTGATGGGAGTGGGGATTTTGTTCTTAATCTTCTCTTTAGTTGGCTTGTTGGGCATATTGGGTCTTTTTATTAATGCGGGTATTTACCATTTCTTT
>DATKVN010000077.1 GCA_035530055.1 bacterium
AGGAGAAGAGAAACATCTGTTTCTCTTCCGTTTTTTTCTTCTTCTTCTTCTTCTTCTTCTTCTTCTTTAGCTTTCAACTGGAGTCTCACGATAAAATCGTCGGGTAAGATAACTTTTTCGGAATCGTTACTTACAAAGAGGAAGAATTTTACCTTATCGCCAACTTCCAGTCTTCTTGTAGTATCTATCTCCAAGCTGTTTATTTTCAGAACAGGTTTTACTTCTTCTATAAATATATTGTAATAGACCCTTTCTCCCACGCCAGTGGGAGTTCCCAGAGAAGCGCCTACTGAATGGAGACCCCTCGTGGGTTTCTCCCATAAGTAGTCAATAAATGGGGTATACTTGATATCCGAAATGGGAAAAGTATGCACGGGTAAATCATTCAGATAGAAAATTAAAAAAAATTTATCTCTGAATTCTGTTATCATCTCCTCTGCTTTCAGGTAGGTTCTGATACGCACAGGAGCGTCATCGTTCACAACCTCAACTAATTTGCCTTTCTGAAAAAACTCAATCTTAGTTATTGTAACTTTATCCAGTAACTCCTCTCCCAGGCAATTGGGAAGAGGAGAGAACAGAATACATATAGTCACTAAAAGGAGAAATTTACCAAACAATGCCGTAAAGCCCCCTTGCTAAAGCTTGTAGGATATAAGGCGTTTCTCTTTTCTTGATTTTTTTCTTGACATCATTATTATAAGTATGTATAATATGTGTATGAAACGAGTTGATTTTCATTTAACTGTTTCGCAAATTAAAAAACTTAAAAAGTTATCTAAAAAAACAGGTTTAACTGTTGCTGAGCTTATAAGACGAGCTATTGATAAATTTTTGGAAAAACAAAAATGAGAAAGACTTTTTTGTATAGAACCAAAATAAACGAGAATACAGAGACCAACTGCAATCAATGGCTTAAGATATGTAGAACTCTTTATAACCTTGCACTTGAACAGAGGATTGATATATACAGACAGCATAAGAAATCTGTTTCTGCCTATGAACAGATGAGTCAATTGCCTGAATTGAAAGAAGCCTTCCCAGAATTTAAGATTGTAGGCTCTCAAGTTCTTCAAGAAGTTGTGCAACGAGTAGATAAAGCTTTCCAGGGATTCTTTCAGAGACTCAAAGAGAGAAAAGGTAAAGCTGGATTTCCTCGTTTTAAGGGTAGAAACAGATATGATTCTTTCACCCTTAAACAAACTGGGTGGAGACTTAAAGGCAGATACCTCTACATTAAGAACGTTGGTAGATTCAAGCTTTTCCTCTCCAGAGAAGTTGAAGGGAACATTAAAACTGTAACCATTTGTAGAACATCCACTGGTAAATGGTTTGTAGCCTTTTCCTGTGATAATGTTCCTGCTAAAGAATACCCTGAAACTTCTGCTGAAGTTGGTATTGATATGGGTATTAACTCCTTTTGTGTCGACTCTTCTGGTAACAAAATAGAAAATCCTAAATACCTTCATAAATCTGAGAAACTTCTGGGAAGAAGACAAAGAAGTCTTTCTCGCAAAACAAAAGGTTCTAATCGCAGAAATAAAGCCCGTATCCTTGTAGCCAAAGCCCATGAAAAAATAGTTAATCAGAGAAAAGACTTTTTGCACAAACTGGCTAACTACTATATAGAAGCTTTTAAGACAATATACATAGAAGACCTGAATATAAGAGGCATGGTAAAAAACAGATATCTTGCCAAAAGCATCTCTGATGCTGGATGGGGAATGTTTGCTAATTTCTTGATGTATAAAGCGGCAGAAGCTAATCGTCAAGTAATTAGCATACCAGCCCATAACACAACTCAGATCTGCTCTGGCTGTGGTAAGAAAGTCCCTAAAACTCTGTCTGTTCGTATCCATAAATGCCCTCATTGCAATTTAGTTTTAGATAGAGACCTAAATGCCTCTATCGTAATAAAACAGCGTGGGCAACGCTATCAGACGCTAACACCTGCATTGGCTGGTGTTGTCTGAGAATCCCCTGCCTTCAGGCATGGGGAGTGTCAAGGATGGCCATTCATAATTCCTTTAAACAGAATCGTAACAGAAAGTTTGGGTCTTTCCTTAAGCCATTTTTTCTAATCTCTCAATTCTTTTCTGGGTAGGAGGGTGCGTGGAGAAGAGAACTGCAAGCCCTCTGCCTCTCAAAGGATTGACAGTAAACATGTGCGCGGTAGCCTGGTGGGCGGGTAATCTCCTCTGGCTTGCACTGGCTTCCAGCTTCCTGAGTGCTCTAGCCAGACCAAGAGGATTACCTGTTACCAGAGCACTTCCCCTGTCAGCCAGGTATTCCCGCGAGCGAGAAATCGCCATCTGAATTATCATCGCAGCAAACGGTGCTACAATTGCAGCAACCAGAAGCCCCAGCGCACCTCCTCTTCTACCTCCCCTGGAACCGTACCCTCTAAAGATCGCTGCCCAGCGGGCAAAGGATGCCAGAATCATTACTGCTCCAGCAATAGTGGCTGCCACAGTTTGAATCAGGATGTCCCTATTTCTTACATGAGCCAGCTCATGTCCGATTACTCCTGCCAGTTCTTCCTCATCCAGAACCCGCAATATACCTTCAGTTACTGCCACTGCAGCGTGCTGGGGATTTCTCCCGGTGGCAAAGGCATTGGGAGCGGAATGGGGAATAAGGTAGAGTTTGGGCATGGGCAATCCAGATTTCTGGGTAAGAGCCCTTACATTGCCATAAAGTTGAGGCATATCCTCCTCCCTTAAAGGCTGGGCTTTATACATTGCCAAAACTATCTTATCAGAATACCAGTAGCTTATGAAGTTGATCCCTGCTGCAATTATGAAAGCAAAAATCATACCCTGCCTTCCACCGATAAGGTTTCCCACCCAGATCAAAACTAAAGTCAGGGCTAACATTAGAATAAAGGTCTTCATCTGATTCAACATATTTACCATCCCCTGCACAATTTGAAATTGTGCCTACAAAACAATGGTTGTAGGCACAGATTCAATCTGTGCAAACTGGTTTCATTATATTAAATATTCTCTCTCTTCTGCAAGCCATTTTTAGAGGGCTCTGATTTCCGCAGGCTGAAGCCTGCGACTACCATTCTATCGTTCGGTAGCCGCAACCTTTAGGTTGCGCATTCAAACACTCCGATGAATCAAAGCTACTCTATCAGGAGGAAACTTCCATCTTATCTGTATCGAAGACCATCCCGTCCTTTGCTACTACTACCTTAACTCCTGTAGAATCCTCGATGCTCTTAGCCTGCTTCCAGGGATTGGCTCTCAGGAGAGTCATTCCAAAATGGGTGAGGATAGACACCTTGGGTTTACATTCCATAACAATCCTTTTAACATCTTCTATACAGAGATGGTCCAGATCGCTAGGTTGAAGCCTTACTACATTGACAATTAGAAGGTCGCTCCTATAGTGAGCGGTTAGCTGGGGAAAGAAGCGAGTATCGGAGAGATAGGAGATTTCACATTTAGAAGTATGAAAATTGAACCCGTAAGTTTCTGCATTGCCATGAATATGCTTTACCGGAGGTTCAAAGGATATATTACCTACCCTGTATTTTTTCCCAACTTTAAGTATCTCTACTTTCTCCAGATAATTTCTAACATATCTGAGTATAACAGGGTCCTCTTGGAAAGCGTCTCCCGGAGCAAATACAACTCCCTTTTTGGCAAAACCTCCTTCTGTCATTGCCTCTACCATAACATTTATGTCTGCTGAATGGTCGAGATGTCTGTGAGAAAGGATAATCCCTTCCAGACTCTTTGGCTTAAGACCTTTCTCTAAAGACCTGATGAGAGCACCCGGGCCAGGGTCTAAGAGAAACTCCGTTCCATCAATAGAGAACCATATCCCGCCAGAAGCTCTAATCTGTTTAAACACTACAACCCTTGCCCCGCCTGTTCCCAAGAATATTATCCGATTAGGCTTGCCTTTTTTTTTCTTCAAATCTTCCCCTAAAAATATCTGACCGAGAAAGTGTCAAATTCTCCGCTATATTCTTCCCATTCAACCTGAACGTCTTTAACTTCTGCCTCATCAGGACCGCGATGGCACCACTGGATAATTCTTTCCACAGCCTGTTTATCCCCTTCAAAAACAGCTTCCACCCGACCATCCGGGCAATTCCTCACCCAACCCTTCACTCCCCAACCCATAGCTCTGTCACGAGTATAACTACGGAAGAAGACTCCCTGAACAAACCCCTCTATCCACACATGAGCTCTAACTTTGGACAAAAGTATTCGCCTCTCCAATCATGCGTACCAGGTCAAACTCTTATTTGACACTCCAGAAATTTAAGTACATATTCGCTACATTTAGATTATATCAACTACTTTCCAGCCGAGCTTCTTCAGGCTCTGGCTAATATATTTCCTGTGGCATCCAGCGGGCAACCTCTCACAGCACATTATTACAGCAGGATTTTTATTTGCTAGTTTCTGGAGGGACTTAAGAGCCTGTTTATACTCTTTCGTCTTAACATAAGCTTCATAGCCACTCTTACGAAACCCACCCAGGTCCTTTCCCATATAGACATATTCAATTTCCGAGGAGAAAAGAATCATATCCAGGTTTTCCCTTTTGAAACGTTCATATTTACTGGTGGGGAACCTCCTCACATCAACTAAAGTCTTTACTCCCCAGTCCTTTAAAGTCTTAAGGAAATCATCCTGAGATCTGGCGGCTGAGCCTATAGTATAGATATTTTTTTTCTTTATCTTTTTCACCATATCAAGCAGTAATACCTCATAAAGTCAACACTCCTTAAGGTGAGCCAAACATAAAAAACGTTTGAAGAGAATAGTTTGTGAGGCGAAGATTTATTTCGTCTCCTCTGCTTTTTTCTTCTGAAGTAGCTCTTCTCTCCTCTGGAGAAGATGTTGAGCATACTTTGAAGAAGTCCCTCCCATAATAGCCTCAACGGATTTCAGTTTCTCTTCTACCTCATCCAAGGTAAGCTTCTTTATCTTCTTACTCTTCTTAGCCTCAGGAGGGGTCTCTTCCTTCTTCTCCTCAGCTGCTTTAGCTTTTTCTGGCGGGACTTCTTTCTTTTCCTCGGCTGCTTTTTTAGTCTCTTCTGGTGGTGCTTTCTTCTTTTCCTCAGCTGCTTTAGCTTTTTCTGGCGGGGCTTCCTTCTTTTCCTCGGCTGCTTTTTTAGCCTCCTCTGGCGGCGCTTCCTTCTTTTCCTCGGCTGCTTCTTTAGCTTTTTCTGGCGGGATTTCTTTCTTTTCCTCGGCTGCTTTAGTCTCTTCTGGTGGGGCTTCCTTCTTTTCCTCAGTTGCTTCTTTAGCCTCCTCTGGAGGCGTTTCTTTCTTTTCCTCGGCTGCTTCTTTAGCCTCCTCTGGCGGAGCCTCTTTCTTTTCCTCGGCTGCTTCTTTAGCTTCCTCTGCCGGGACTTCCTTCTTCTCCTCCGTTTCTTTCTTAGCCTCCTCTGGCGGCGTTTCTTTCTTCTCCTCAGCCATTTTGCTAAACCTCCTTTCTTAATTTAAATTGACGAAATTAAACCTGCTCTTGAGGATACCAAATAATTACCAAAATTTCAAGAACCATAACCCAATGCCGGCATACTTTCTTACAAAGTTGACAAAAAGAGGGAAAATTTGGTATAAGTAAAATAGAAAAAACAAAGGTAACCTATGACAAAAAAATTTAAAATAATAAGGGTAAACCAAAAACAATCCACAAAATTTTTTGAAGAAAAATGGGCTAGGATTAATAAAACGGTTATTTGGTGTATAGGAATATTTCTATTTGTTTTTCTATTTCGTTTATTTTACTTTGTTGAACTTAGAAAGTTTCCTCTGTCCCAATACCCTGTTCTTGATTCAAAAGTTTATGATACTTGGGCACAAGAAATCACAACAGGAGACTGGCTGAGCAAAAAGAGAGGAGTATTTTACTCCAATCCAGGGTATGCATATTTTTTAGCTGGAGTTTACTCAGTTTTTGGCCGAAATTTGAACATAGTAATTATAATTCAATTTCTTTTTGGTGCTTTAAGCTGTGTCCTTATTTATTTGATCGGTAAACGAGTGTTCAATAGCACCGTTGGGATAATTGCTGGTTTTATTGCTGGAGTTTATGGCTTTTCAATTTATATTGAAGGACTGCTATTGACTGCTACATTGATTAACTTCTGTAATCTATTTGTATTGCTTTGTCTCCTAATGGCTGTCGAGAAAAAACGTTTTAGATATTGGTTTGGAGCTGGTATATTTTTAGGTGTTTCTACTTTGCTAAGACCAAACAATTTATTGTTTGCTCCATTTGTTTTAATATGGATTTTGTGGTTAGATACTCCAAAAAAAAGTTTATTTTACTCATTTCTAAGTTTCTTCCTTGGAATTCTTCTTATGGTTTTTCCAATCATAATAAGACATTACATTGTAGCTGGTGAATTTTCTCTATTTCCTACGGCCCACGGTGGATTAAACTTTTATATAGGAAATAACCCCAAATCAACAGGGTCATACGTAGATTTGACTTTCGATCAAGCAGATCCAGAAAGTCAAGGAGAAAATTATCGAAGGAAAGCCAGTGAAATGATGGATAGGGAATTATCGCGTAGCGAAGCTTCAAGATTTTGGTTTCTTCAAGGTTTTAAATTTATTCGTCAGCATCCTCTTCAATGGTTAAAATTATTGAGAAAGAAATTCCTCTATTTTTGGTACTACTTTGAGCAACCTATGACTTATAACTATTATTTTTTCAAAGAGCACATCTCTTTTTTAAAACTACCTTTCTTATCGTTTAGTTTCATAGCGCCTTTAGGGTTACTAGGATTTATTTTAAGTATTCTCCATAGAAAAGTTTTGCTGTTACATCTCTATTTATTAAGCCATATGATAGCAGTTATCCTCTTCTTTGTTGTTTCTGAATATCGTTATCCTATAGTTGGTCCACTAATTATTTTTGCTAGTTATTCATTTTATTGGTATAAAGAAAATATCAAATGTAAAAAATATAAGTCGCTTGTCCTTGTTTTAATTCTCTTTGCTGGAATGTTATATTTGACTAATCATCATCGCACTCAAAAAACCAAATACAATTTTGGACGGGATTATATAAAATTAGGTTATGCTTGTATTCAAGGAGGGTTGATAGATCAGGGAATTGAATTTATGAAAAAATCTGGAGAATTTATTAGCCATTCAGCAGTGCATTATAATCTTGCTGAAGCTTATGCTTATCAGAAGGGGCAATATGACAAGGCAATAGAAGAATATAAAAAGGCAATTGAAACGGAAAAAAATAAGACAGATTTAGAGCATACTTATATTAGGCTCGCTTTTATTTATATTAAGAAGAAGATGTATAACGAAGCGATAAAAGTATACAAAAAAGCGGTAGAATTAAATCCTCAAAATGCCGGTACCCATCAATTTTTAGGGAATGTTTACTATCTACAAAATAAAAAAAGCGAAGCAATAAAAGAATGGAAAACATCATTACAGATTTATCCTGATAATCCTCCTTTGCTCAAGAATCTGAAGGTGTTAAAGGAAGAAATACAAACTGAAATTTTGCCATAAGCCTTCCTGATTACTAGGATAGACGATAAAATCTTTCACGTTGACAAATGCCAGTTTTTGTGATATAATTATTATCGAAATAAAGGGTATTCGATAAAGGCAAACTCCGAGAAATCGGAGGATGCAAAGCCACGGAGCTAAAGACCGAATGAGGTCTATGCTAGCTGGTTGCCGAAAATACCGATCTATGCGAGCCGGGTTGCCGAAGATTCAAACTTCTTAAATCTTCTGTAACCTGGCTTTTTTATTGGATAGATAAATGCAAAAAAGGAGGTGAATTTTTTACCCAGAATTTTGCAATAAAACAAAATTTGTTAAAAAATACAAAATAATAGTCTTAACAAAAACTCCAACTAATAGGAGGCTGGTTATGAAGAATTGGAAAATTATTTTAATGGTTTTAGTAATTGGATTTACCTCTCTGATGTCAAGGGAAATAGTGTTGGCACAAAATTCGGTAAGTGAAGTAGGTACCTATTTCGAGATAACCGATAGTTCCTACTTGAATGTAACTTTAACAAGTAGCGAGGAAGTGGATATAGTATTGGAATCAATTCCTAAAATAGTTACCTTGGTTATAAAAAATAGCAGCGTGGCCCCTTCAACTGCTTTAACTTTTACTGGGTTTGAACCAAATGTTACTTACTATCGGTATCAGGACGGTAGTTTAATGGAAAGGTTTGTTACTGATTCGAATGGAGAATATTCGTTTTTGCAGGAGATATCTCAGGGACACATCGTTTTCATTTTAGAGGAAAAAATAAATACTTATATTAAACCTGATGGAACTGTTTCTCCTCCTTCTGCACCAATTAGTGTAGATGGTAATGTTTACACTTTTACCAATGATCTTGAAGGTTCACTATGTGTACAGAAAGATGGCATAACAATAAATGGAAATGGCTATAAACAAATTCCCCAGTCTGGTAGCTTTGGAATTTATCTATATTGGAAGTGGGGGGTCACTATTAAAAATGTAACTCTGGAAGGGTTTACATACGGTATCTACTTATGGGACTCGGGAAACAATATAATAAAAGATTGTACCATTCGAAACAATTGGACAGGAATTCAATTAAGTAGAGGGTCTAAACAGAATACAATAATTCAAAATACAATCTCTAACAACAGTGTGGGTATCCATGTCGGATTTACTTGGGATGGTGGGTGGGCTGCCCACAAGAATAGTATAATTGAAAACAATGTATCAAATAACGATGTATGTGGAATTTGGGTCGAATATGCTAATTGGACCTTAATAAGAGGAAATACAATATCACAGAATAACTTGGGGCTTCGTTTAAGGTGCATTGATATCCTTGATAAACCCATTTATCACAATAATTTTGTCGACAATGTTAATCAGGTAGAAATTGGGGAAAGGTGGTGTCCGTCATTTAAATGGGACGATGGCTACCCATCTGGGGGAAATTATTGGAGTGACTATACAGGTATAGATGAAAAAAGCGGTCCAAATCAAGATCAACTCGGCAAAGATGGAATCGGCGACGCAGCATATGTAATTGACGTTAATAATCAGGACGGATATCCATTTATGTATCAAGGGGCACATACTCCTGTTGATTCTCCAACAGTTACTCCTACTGAGGGCGTGACTATTACTTTTGAAGGTGGAGTAACTTCTTCTGGGTTTACAACGGTCAATATAACTGATGAAGCCCCAGAACCAATTATGTATAGGTTAGAAATTGAAGGATACGAACCGATTAAATTTTATGAGATCAGAACTACTGCCGATTATTTAGAAGGAGTAAAAATATGCATAACTTATAAGGACGAGTGGATTCCTCCAGAATACGATGAAAAGGATTTGACGCTAGTTCGTTTTTGGTACGAAGATGAAATACTTATGGAGGAAGATATCAAGCTTAAAGGGTATCCGGATACCGTTGCTAATCTTATTATAGGAAGAGCCGAATTCCTTTCCTGGTATGCACTAGTTTTACCTCCGCGTATAATTTCAGCAGATATAGATTTAGACCCAAACACTCTAAACCTAAAAAGTGCCGGCAAATGGGTAACCTGTTATATCGAATTTCCAGAAGGCTTTGATGTAGAAGATATTGATATTTCCACGGTGAAAATCTCTAAAATAAATGATGAGGAAATTACTCCTCTTATTGCTGAAGCAAAACCTACTGGAATTGGCGACCACGATTCTAATGGAATTCCTGATTTGATGGTGAAATTTAATCGCTCAACTTTAGAATCTATCCTTTCTCCTGCTGATAGCGTGAAAATAGCTGTAAGTGGCAAGACAATAGGAGAACTTGATTTTGAAGGTGATGATACGATAAGAGCAATTTTACCAGGAAGGATTCCAGATGTGGCAAGCACCAAAAGTGACAGAGGAAGTTGGTGGAGCAGTCCATTCTCAGAAAATGGAGATGACTTCTCATCCCCAAACAGCTGGAAGAAAGTAAAAAAGATTCCTCCTCCATTTCTTGAAAATGGCTGGGCAAATGGCAAGGCAAAAGGACTTGAAAAGGGGAAAGGACTAGAGAAAAAACAAATTAACTATACTTACACAACAGTAACCGACGCTGAAACAGGGGAAGTCCTCTGGCAATCAAATCTTACCTTTAAATATGGAAAGCCAGAAATTCCTCCGGGACAAGCCAAAGACAAAGGGAAACCAGAAATTCCTCCGGGACAAGAAAAGAAAATTCAATCCTTCTCTATTAAGTTTTTAGATAGTCCTTTTTAAGATTATTTCTTCTCTTGCGGGATTTCTTTGGCAGGAACTTCTTCGGGTTTAAATATTTTTGGAGTTATTGCCATTTTTACCTCAGTAATTATTTTCTCATATTTTGTCACACCAAAAAGATAACCGAGTATGGGAATATGCATTAAAAGAGGAATTCCAGTTCTGGTTTTCCTCTTTTCTTCTTTTATCAGACCGCCAATAATCGCTGTGTATCCATCCTTTAGTCTTATTATTGTCATAGCATTCCTTGTTCCAATCTGGGGATAGCCTTCCTGAGTATATGCTCCAATTGATGAAACTTCACTTGCAAGGTCAATTTCTATCTCATCATTATTATATATTGTTGGCGTAACAAGGAGTTTTATTCCTACTTCCTCAAACTGGATTGCTGTTGATGATACAACCTGACCACCGCTTGTTATTGATGAGGTAGTTATTGGTATTGGGATTCTATCACCAATTATTAGTTGCAAGTATTTTTATATCTGCTTTCTCATCTTTAAATTTTGCAAGTCCAGGGAAATACTCTCCAAGATGGCGGGAACTCACTGTTTCTGGAGGAAGAACAGCCTCAAGGGCAATTGACCAATTTGTAAGTTCCAATCCAATCTCCTTTGATTTTTTATGACTTATCTCTAAAACTTTTAGTTCAATTATCACCTGTCTTTTTGGTAAATCTGCCTTTTCAATAAGTTCTTTTGCCTCTTTAATTCTATCTGGAAAATCATAAATTTCTATGGCCCCAAGTTCTTCATTTGGATAGATTTTCATATCTGGAAGCATAATTTTTAACATTTCTGCCATTGTTTTTACTTTAGCGTATCTTAAATGAATTAACTCCTTCTCTTTTACCTTAGGAAGCGGTTGAGGAAATGAGTAAGTTACAATAAAGGTTATCAAAATAAATATTGAAAGAGTTATTCTAAATAATTTTTTCATTCTTGCTCCTTGTTGCAAGAGTTTAACATTTTATAATAAATATGTCAAATAATTTCCCAAACTATACCAAATTTCCCCTTTTTTTGTCAACCTCTTAAGACCTTGCATCTTGACTTGGGAGAGGTACTCATATATAATGGAAAACTAAAAGGAGAAAACGAATGGCAATCAAGACATTTATTGGCACAAGCGGATATAACTATTCCCACTGGTCAGACGGTGTTTTTTATCCCAAAGGTCTTCCAGAAAGGAAATGGCTGGAACACTACATGAGTTTCTTCAATACAGTAGAGCTAAATGTTTCCTTCTACAGGCTACCCAAGAAGTCCATTTTTGAAGGATGGCGAAAGAGAACTCCCGAGAACTTCACATTTGTAGTTAAAGGGAGCCGTTTCATCACTCATGTCAAGAAGTTAAAGGACTGCGAAGAACCTCTGAAGTTATTTTTCAATAATGCTGAAGGCTTAAAGGAAAAACTGGGGGCAGTATTGTGGCAATTACCCCCCAACCTGCATGCCAATAGGGAAAAACTGGAGGCATTCTGTAAAATTATCCACCGCCTCAGGGTTTCCAGGTCGACCCGCCACTGTTTCGAGTTTCGACACGCAAGCTGGTTCTGTAAAGAGATATACAATATATTAAGGAAGTATGGCTTCTCATTGTGTATCGCCCATTCTAAGAACTGGCCTTGTGAAGAACTTGCTACTTCCGATTTTATCTATCTCCGTTTTCATGGGGGAGAGGTTCTTTATGGTTCCAACTATTCGGAGAAAGAACTTAAAAAGTGGGCTTCCAAGGCTAAACATTGGATGGAAAAAAGAAAGGATATATACGCTTACTTTAATAATGATGCTCGTGGATTTGCTATAAAGAACGCTTTAAGATTTAAGGAATTGCTGGAAAAGTAAACAGACCTTTTCTAACATTCGAGGGACAAAGTCAAAAATTTA
>DATKVN010000078.1 GCA_035530055.1 bacterium
CATATCGGCATCAGGATGTCGTGGAATTGGCAAAGGAGTCGACCATTCCTGTAATAAATGGATTGAGTGACCTGTTGCATCCCTGTCAGGTATTGGCAGACATATTCACCATAGCCGAGAAGAAGGGGATACTTTCTCGTCTCTCAGCTAAAGAGTTATCCGGGATAGAAGTTACTTTTGTTGGTGATGGTAATAACGTAGCCAATTCCTGGATTAATGGGACAGCAAGATTGGGGATGAAATTGGTTATCTCTACTCCGCCTGGATATGAGCCGGATAAGAAGGTTCTCGGAGAAGGTGTGAACTTGGCAAAAGCTACCGGGGCAGATATTAAGGTCTCGCATGAACCGGAAGAGGCAGTCAAGAAAGCTGACGTTATTTATACTGATGTCTGGGTAAGTATGGGGATGGAAAAGGAAAGAGAAAAAAGACTGAAAGTATTCAAGCCTTACCAGGTTAATGGACGACTCATGGGGAAAGCGAAGAAGGATGTTCTGGTTATGCACTGTCTTCCCGCCCACAGGGGAGAAGAGATAACCGACGGTGTGCTTGACGGGCCAAATTCAATTGTTTTTGACCAGGCAGAAAATAGACTCCACGTACAAAAGGCAATATTGGAATTCCTCATGTAGAAAATGGGGTCAACTCTATTTTTCTTCTTTTGGAGTCCTCCCGAAAGGGAGGCTAGAGTATAAAATGTATAATTAAGTATTGTGTCCCCAGAATTCGAGAACAATGGCAAAGACTAAACTTATATATTCAGAAAAATATAGAGTAGACATTGGTGCGCATGTATTCCCTACCGAAAAGTATGGATTGATTAAAAAGAAATTGATTAAACAGGGACTATTTAAAGAGGATGATTTCCTTTCACCACCTATGCCTGATGAAAAAGACGTCTTATCAGTCCATACTGAGGAATATCTCAATAAACTCAAAGAGGGGAAGTTATCAATGATGGAGATACTCACGATGGAACTTCCCTACTCGCCGGAACTCCTTGAGGCTTCTCTTCTCTGCGTGGGTGGAACTATTCAGGCTTGCAGGAATGCAATTGAAAGTGGCTTGGGAATACATATTGGCGGCGGATTTCATCATGCTTTTCCCGACCACGGAGAAGGATTCTGCGTGTTGAATGATATAGCCTGTGGGATAAGGCATCTTCAGGGAGCTAAGAAGATAGTGAAAGCCCTGATTGTTGATTGTGACCTCCATCATGGAAATGGGACAGCGTATACTTTCAAAGAAGATAGAAACGTGTTCACTTTTTCTATCCATCAGGAGAATAATTATCCTGCTATTAAGCCTCCCAGCGACATGGACATAGGACTGGCTGATGGAACAGGCGATGAGGAGTATTTAGGAAAACTAAAAGAGAATATTCCTGAGATAATAAGTTCTTTCCAGCCAGAACTAGTGCTCTTTGTGGCTGGTGCTGACCCGTATGAGAGAGACCAGATTGGAGGGCTTTCTTTGACTATAGAGGGATTGAAAAAGAGAGATGAACTTGTAATCGGCTGGGCAAAGGATGCGAATATCCCGCTCTGTATAGTTCTAGCTGGTGGTTATGCGTTTGAAGTTAGCGATACCGTTGATATTCACTGTAACACAATAGGAACCGCAATTAACGTCTTTTCTAAAAAATCATAAACTACAATAGGAAGGTTAGTTATTGTAGTGTAGGGCTTTATGCCCGTAAAGGTTTTGGTCGCGTAGGGGCGACCTTTATGGTTGCCCAAAGACTTATCCCCGTAAAAACTACGCCCATGAAGGGCTACACTACCTAAAGACGATGAGCTCTTTTTGTGACCTTGGTTACTGACAGATTTTAGTATTTATGGTATAATAAGGGCGGAGTAAATATAGGTCCGCCCTTTATTTTTGTGACTAAAATCACATCTAAATCGTGACTTTAATCACTGAAATATTATAATACCTGTATTATACTTAATATTGAAAAGGAGGAAGAATGGGAAGGAAAAGCGGGGTAATGGGTATATTTCTACTCCTTGCTATCTCTCTTCCGTTGATTGTTTCTACAAGCTCAGCAGGAATCTTTTCCAAAGAGAAGGTAGGCACAACCGGAGCAACTTTCTTGAAGATTGAGGCAGGCGCGCGTCCTGTGGCAATGGGGGGCGCTTTTGTAGCTGTGGCTGATGATGCCAATACTATTTACTGGAACCCCGCTGGTTTAGCTTTACTGGAAGAGAGAGAGATTACTGCTATGCACAATGAGTGGCTGGAAGGTATGAGGTACGAATTTTTGGGATATGTGCAGCCTATCAAATCCGAAAAAGGAACTCACGGCTTTGGAATCAGCGCAATGGGCTTATATACGACGGGTCTTGAACAGAGAACCACTGAGACCACAGAGCCTGAAGGAACTTTTGCAGCATACGATATTGCTGTGGCAGGAGCCTATGCCTGTAAAATCAGTAGGTCAATCTCCATTGGCGCCAATGCGAAGCTAATCCATCAGAAGATAGAAAGTGAGACAGCCTGGGGTGGAGCAATAGATATAGGACT
This sequence comes from bacterium, assembly GCA_035530055.1. NCBI lineage: Bacteria > bacterium. The sequence continues at coordinate 2,527 of DATKVN010000078.1, forward strand.
AATCTATAGAGTTCCTCTTCGAATACGAAGAGGGAAATTTTCAAGAGATAAATTGCAGGTGGGATTTGCAGTGCAGAATATCGGTCCAAAGATAAAGTTTGTTAAAGAGAGCGACCCATTGCCTCTCAACATAAAAGCAGGTATAGCTAAAACTTATGACCTGAAGTCAATCAAATCTGAGCTCATCTTGGCTTGTGATGTCAATGCTCCCATAGATAATGTTCCCAACGGACATTTTGGTGTTGAGTTCGTTTACCAGAAGATGAAAGATATTGCACTTGCCGCAAGGGCAGGATATAAGACTAATACCATTAAGGACTTAAATGCCCTGTCGGGACTTTCGGCAGGAGCAGGATTTGTCTGGAAGAGGATGGCAGTAGACTATGTCTGGGTTCCCTATGGCGACTTAGGGAATACGCATAGGATATCCTTGACTATAAGGATGTAACGTAAATATAAAGGAGTAGCGAAACTTGTTTCGCGTTAATGACGCAGAGCAAGCTCTGCTACTCCAAATAGTGGATTGAAAAGATGAAAAGATTCATTTCGAATGGTGAAGGATATCGTTAAAGCAAAAGTTCTGGAACCAATGGCTATCAGAGGAAAAGCTGAGTTAGTTCAAGTATATGAGGTTTTGGGGGTAGAGTAAGTTAAAAGGAGAAAAGGGGTCAGAGTCATTTTTTGCGTTCTCATTTTTTGGCTAAATAATTAAGTATTGTGTCCCCGGAATTCGGGAAAGGGTTAAAAAATGTTCGTTTTTTATAGGTTACTTTTGGCTCATGTAATTGCTGACTTTCCTTTGCAATTTACAAGCATATATCGGTTCAAAACCAAATCTCCCTTAGGCTCTTTTGTCCACAGTGGCATCTTTGGGTTACTTGCGGTTCTTTTAGTCTGGCCTTACTGGAACTTAACCAGAATGTGGGAATTTATATTCTTCCTCTGGGTTGTTCACGCCATACAAGACTGGCTCAAAGTATTGGTCTTTGAAAAGTATCACCTGAATAATATTTGGGTATTTCTCCTTGACCAATTTCTACATATAGGTTTTCTCGGTATGCTCTTTCCATTCGGCTTGGCAAAATTGATTCCACCAGAAGGTCTTTCAAAATTGGTTTCTCTATACAATGATAATAATGTAGTAATATATGCAATTGCCTTTATATCTATTGGATTTGGTGGAGGTATTTTAATCTCCTATATTAAGAATTTGTTCTATGGTAGTGGAAAAGCAGATTTAACTTCGTCTAAGAGATATATTCAAGCTGTGGAAAGGATGCTGATAGTGGGCTTAATGTTACTGAAGGGATATTATTATCTTGCAATTCCTGGAATCTGGATAATTCACGGTGGATATGTCATCTTCAGAAAGAGAAGGGAAGAACGATTTCGTCTTTCTTCTTTCTTCGACTTAATTTTCAATACTGCTATAGCAGTAGGAATAATGTTAATTTTAAGGCTAAATTGATAAAAATAACTTGTATCTTCGTTGGGATAAATTCGAGCTTTAAAGAATTGGGGGAATAATTATGGAAAAAGATATTTCTGTCTTGGAAGAGACTATAAACAGGTTGAACTTTAGATTCGAAGCTTTGCAGAAAATTACTCAATTAATTAATTTAGCCAGCAACTTTGAGCAGGTTTTAGACGAGGTGATGAGACTGACAATTGAACTGGTTAATGCTCAGGCAGGGGTTATTATTCTCATTGACCAGACGACAGGAGAATTATCCTCCCACATCACTATCGGCGGTCGTCTCAGAGAAGAATTGGGAGAAGAACCCAAGTGGAAGCTGAATAAAGGAGTTATGGGGGCAATTTTGAAAGTAGGTGAACCTGCGATTATTTCTGATGCTTCAGAGTATCCCATATTCAGGGATGAGATAAGTAAAGCTGTAGGATGCACTGTGATAAATGCGTTGTGCGTTCCCTTAAAAAGTAAAGGTGAAGCCTTAGGAGTTTTAGAAGTATTTAATAAGAAACTTTCAACAGAGGAATCAAAAGAAGGCGATAAAGGGGTGGCCCCTTTTACCGCGGAGGACCAAAAACTTATTGTCTCTCTTTCCAATGAGATAGTAATGGTTATTGAGAATGCAATGCTATTTAATGAACGGGAAAGAAAAGTTGTGGAGTTAGATAATCTATTGAAAGCCACTGAAGCTATAGCCTCAGCTATGCAATTGGACCCTCTCCTGGATACGATTATGGAACGGGGGATGAAAGTAATGGATGCCGAGGGATGTTCGGTGCTTCTGGTCGATGAGAAAGAGAAGAAGTTACAGTTTGTGGCAGCCAGCGGAGCAAAGAAAGAGGAGGTAAAGAAGTTAAGTCTGAATATGGGAGAAGGGGTAGCCGGTTGGGTTGCACAGAACGACCAGCCTCTGTTAATTGATGATGTTTCCAAGGATGACCGTTTTTCAAAAAAAATTGATGAGATTTTGACGCAAAAGACCAAATCGTTAATTTGCGTTCCCCTTAAGGTTAAAGAGAGAACTATTGGTGTAATGGAAGTTATGAATAAAAGAGGTGATAGAACTTTTACCGAGAGGGATATGGTTTTATTTAAGCCGCTATCGGCTCAGGCAGCGGTGGCTATTGAGAGAGCGAAGCTTTACGAAGATTTGGAAGATATGTATATTTCTACAGTAAAATCATTGGCAGCAGCTATTGATGCTAAAGATCCTTATACTCGTGGTCACTCTGAGAGAGTAACGAGATTTTCAATGTTAATAGCTAAGGAGTTAGGTCTGGACGACAAAACTCAAAGGGATGTGCAACTGTGTGGGCTACTCCACGATGTGGGCAAGATAGGTGTTCCCATTTCGATTCTAAGAAAGAAAGATAAGTTAACAGATGAGGATTGGAAGCACATTCGTCGCCATCCTGTTTTGGGAGCGGAGATAGTTTCCCCAATTGCACAATTGAAAGAACTTATTCCCAATATTCGTCACCACCATGAAAGGTATGATGGAAAAGGTTATCCCGATAAGTTGAAAGGCGAGGATATTCCCTTGATTTCAAGGATACTTTCCGTGGCAGATACTTTTGATGCCTTGACTTCTGAACGTCCGTATAGAAATGGTCTTGCAGATAAGGCAGCAGTTGAGGAGATGGAAGTTGTAAAAGGTACGCAATTGGATGCTGCGTGTGTAGAGGCATTCTTAACAGGTTATCGTAAGGGATTTATCATAAGAGAAGAATAAGTTGGAGTAGCCCCGATGAATCGGGACGAAGCTCTGCGTCAATGTAGGTAGTGTAGGGGCTTGTCCCCGTAAATTGGTATTAAGGTAAAAAAATGAAAAGGTTGTTTAGTTTTAAAGGAGGAGTCCACCCTCCATACTTTAAAGAACTTACTTCCGGTCAACCCTTAAGAAGGGCGTCCCTACCTAAGAAAGTGGTAATCCCCCTCTCTCAGCATACGGGTAGACCGGCAAAGCCAATAGTGGAAGTTGGCGATGAAGTTAAGACCGGACAACTCATTGGTGAAAGTGACGGATTCATCTCTTTACCCGTTCATAGTAGTCTCTCCGGTAAAGTCCTCGATATCAAACCCTGGCCTCATCCATTGGGTCATACCGTGCTTTCGGTTATAGTTGAATCTGATGGAAGAGACGAATGGATGAGTGATTTAACAGCGCATGAGGATTATTTTCGCCTCTATCCTGAGGAGCTAAGAGAAATTGTTAAGAGTGCTGGAATAGCGGGGCTGGGAGGAGCGGCTTTTCCTACCCATGTTAAGCTCACCCCACCGGAAAGTTGCGAAATAGATACCGTGATACTGAATGGTTGTGAGTGTGAGCCATATCTGACTTGCGACCATAAGTTGATGCTCGAATACTCTCAAGAAATACTCGAGGGACTTAGAATAATCATGCAAACAGTCGATGCTGATAGAGGAATTATAGGAGTAGAAGCCAACAAAACTGATGTCATTTCTCTTTTGGAAAAGGAGCTAAGGCGAGAGCCCGGTATAGAATTGGCAGTGCTCAAGGTAAAATATCCTCAAGGTGCGGAAAAACATTTGATTGATGCTGTTCTAAAGAGAAGAGTTCCTCCGGGTAAACTGCCACTCGATGTGGGAGTAGTGATGGATAACGTGGGGACAGCCCTGGCCATAAGGCAGGCGGTGAAAAGAGGGATTCCACTGATTGAGAGGGTTGTTACAGTCACTGGTTCAGGCATTAAACAACCACAAAATTTGTGGGTTCGTTTAGGGACACTATTTGCGGATGTAGTCTCCCAGTGCGGCGGATTATTGGGAAATCCAGAGAAGATAATTGCTGGTGGTCCTATGATGGGGATAGCCCAGTATACTCTCGACACCCCACTAATTAAGGGGACTTCCGGCATATTAATATTAAGTGAAGCTGAAACCTTTCCTGAAGGAGACTGTATACGTTGCGGCAAATGCATCGATGTATGTCCTGTGAACCTAATGCCTACGGCGATAGCCCAACATGTGCAGCATAAGGATTGGGCGAGTGTAAGAAGATATAATCCTTTAGATTGTATGGAATGCGGGGCTTGTGCTTATGTGTGCCCGGCGAAGATTCCACTGGTCCAGTATATTAAATGGGGGAAAGAAGAGGTAAAGGAGAAGACTTAAAAGATAGTCTGTTCAAAGCTAAGGAATTTCTTGACGCGGAAAAGTCTGGAGTCTCCGATGAAATCGGAGGAGGTTCGGGCGACCACAAGGGTCGCCCCTACGCGATTCGCAAGGACTCCATGTTACTATCTTTTAAATGTTTGTAGCGGCAGAGCGGAGCTCTGCTATATAGAAGGGGAAAATGGAAGAAGTTATTTCTCAAAGGTTAATTGTTTCTGTCTCACCACATATTAGAGCAAGGGAAGATGTCCGAACAATAATGTCTGATGTAATCTTTGCCCTTTCTCCTGCTTTAGGTGCTTCCATTATCTTTTTTGGATGGCGGGCACTTCTTATTGTTTCGGTAAGCATCTTCTTTTCTGTGGCAAGCGAGTTTTTCTGGCAGAAGCTGTGGAGAAAGAAGATTACAGTTGGAGACCTAAGCCCTGTTGTTACGGGAATGCTTTTAGCTTTTGTCTTGCCTCCTTCTTCTCCTCTGTGGATGGTGGCAATAGGTGCATTTGTTGCCATTACTTTGGGAAAGCAAATTTTTGGAGGGTTGGGATACAATCCATTCAATCCGGCACTGGTGGCGCGGGCTGTCTTATTAGCTTCCTGGCCGGTGTATATGACTACATGGACGAGACCCTTTGATGGGGTGACTACTGCTTCACCTCTGGGAATAGTGAAGATGGAGTTGGACCAAAGGTTGCCATCGTATTTAGAGATGTTTTTAGGTAATAGAGCTGGCAGTTTGGGTGAAATTTCTGTTTTAGCCTTGTTACTTGGAGCAATATACCTTCTATATAGGAAGCAGATTACCTGGCACATTCCAGTAAGTTATATTGGAACGGTTGGTTTAGCCTCTCTTCTCTTTAACAGAGATCCCTTGTTCAACATCATGGCTGGTGGGCTTATTCTGGGGGCTTTCTTTATGGCAACGGATTTGGTTACCTCGCCTTTAACCAGGAAGGGGAAGCTGGTATTTGGTGTAGGTTGCGGGCTTCTAACTGTATTAATTCGCTTCACGGGAGGGTTTCCTGAAGGAGTCTGTTACTCTATTCTGATTATGAATATGTTAACTCCTATAATTGATAAAATTACTGAACCAAAAGTCTTCGGTAGTTGAACAACTGATACAGGGCACTGTAAATAGTACCAGACCAAGGTCTTAACGTAATTCCTGTGGGATTGCTGATGAAAAAAATTATAGTTAGGAGTTTATTGCTAGCGATTGTTGCCTCTTTAGCAGCTTGGGCACTTAGTCTCACTTATAAGAACACAAAGCCCAGAATAGATGCTTATGCTGAACAGCAGGCAAGGGAAGCTCGGAAAGAAGTTCTACCCGAGGCAAGCGAATTTGAGCTTGTAAATATTGGGGAACAGGAATACTTTATTGGATATGATGAGAGAGGAAAACGTGTGGGAGTGAGTATAAAGACAAAGACGCGGGGTTATTCTGGGCCAATAGAAATGATTATGGGATTCGATATGAAAGGAGAAATAACAGGGCTGAAAATATTGAACCAGATTGAGACTCCCGGTCTGGGGTCTAAGATTGTGGAGGATTGGTTTAGTAAACAATTTATTAAACTGAAAGCAGAGGATTTGAGCTTTACAAAGGAAGATCCCCATGGGAAAGTAGAGGCAATTACGGCAGCGACTATTTCTTCCCGGGCAGCACTTGAGGGAGCTAAGGAACTATTCGGTTTATATGGTGACTTCCTGGAATATTTAAAGAAAGTAGAGATTCTCAAATATATCCGTGATGGGAGCTACACTGGCGAAGGAGGGGGCTTTAGTGGACCGATTAGGGTGAGGGTGACTGTGCAAAATCATCGGATAATAAGGATAGCTATTCTGGAGCGACAAGAGGTAGTAGAATACTGGTCTAAGGTTAGAGAGAAAATACCTCAGGAAATACTGGAAAAACAGAATATCGATGTGGATATAGTTAGTGGAGCGACTTATTCCAGCAAGGGATTGATTGAGGCGGTAACTAATGCTCTGGAGAAAGGGATAGAGAGGTGAGATATTTGAAAGATATTTTGTTCATCGCTGAGAAATTTCTTAACGCTAAAAAGTTTGGAGTCCGCCCGAAAGAGGCTGTGTCGTAATTAGATTTTTTGTTTGGTAGCCGCAACCTTCAGGTTGCGTTCTCGACGGGGAAATTGCGCAGGCTAAAGCCTGCGGCTACCCAAATCAGGATTGTGACACAGCCTCGAAAGGGCGGGATGTATTTCACCCCCGATTTCATTGGGGGATTCCATATCACAAACTATCTTTCAAATGTCAGTTGAGAAAAAGTAATGGGAAGATAAAATGTTGAAGTTTGGGCAGGCTTTAAAGATAGTGCTTGAAGATACCAAACCGATGGAATGGGAATGGGTAGTTCTTTCTCGCGTGCATAGAAGGGTGCTTGCTGAAGATGTAACTGCTCAAAATAATGTTCCCTATACAGATAATTCGGCAATGGATGGCTATGCAATAGATACAGATGATCTGAAGAGCGTTCCTCGAGAGTTGAAAGTAGTGGGGGTTGTGGCTTGTGGGAAATCTGTTAACAAGAGATTAAAACTGGGTGAGGCTATGGCTATAATGACAGGTGCTCCGATTCCAGAAGGTTGTAATAGTGTTGTTCCCGTGGAGGACACAGAGAGAGTTGCCTCAGGAATTGTGAGAATACTTCGCCAGATTAAACCTGGTAAAAATGTGCGCTATTCAGGAGAAGATGTGAGAAAAGGAGAGGTGGTTTTAGAGAAAGGCACAGCTCTCGGTCCAGGTGAATTGGGGATGCTCGCTTCTATGGGGAGGAAGAGAGTGAGGGTCTTTCAAAAACCAGTGGTGGCTATATTAGTTACCGGTAATGAAATCATTGAACCTGGGGAGAGGTTGCGTCCGGGCAAAGTGAGAGATATAAACACATTTTCCTTACGTGGTCTTGTGGAAAAATTTGGTGGTGTTCCGCTTCCTCTGGGAATAGCTGGCGATGAGAAAGTTAAACTGTTGAGAAAAATGAGAAAGGGCCTTAATTCCGATATAATGCTTATTTCCGGCGGGGTTTCTATGGGGAGGTTCGATTTTGTGCGTGAGGCTCTGACTTCTCTGGGATATAGAGAGAGATTCTGGAAGGTAGCGATGAAACCAGGGATGCCAATCAGTTTTGGCTATATCGGGCGGATGCCAGTTTTTGGTTTGCCAGGCAATCCTGTCTCTTCGATGGTCTCCTTTCTGGAGTTTGTGCGTCCCCTTATGATGAAGTTCGTGGATAGAGCTGTAGATTTACCTGAAATTTCTGCTTTTCTAAGAACTCCCATAGTGAAAAAGGATAATAGGAGACATTTCCTCCGGGTGAAATTGGATTACAGGAATCACAAATATTTTGCTTCTCTCACAGGTCCTCAGGGGTCGGGAATTCTTAAATCAATGATAGAGTGTGACGGCATTGCCATTATCCCGGAGAACACCAAAGCATTGAAAGTAGGAGATAGAGTAACTGTGCAATTGGTAGTGTAGGGGATTGTCCCCGTAAAGATTACGCCCATAAAGGGTTACACTACAGATTATGCAAGTTGGATGGTGAGTGGTATGGCTAAGTTGAAAAGTTTTACTAATGGGGTTCTGAGGGAGAACCCGGTTTTAGTGTTAGTACTCGGGCTCTGCCCTCTCCTGGCAGTTTCCAATACTGCAATTAATGCTCTGGGGATGGGGATTGCCACAATTTTTGTATTGACTCTTTCCAGCACGGTAGTTTCGCTTTGTCGTAAAGTTATTCCTGAAGATATTCGTATTCCTATCTTTGTTATTATTATATCTACTTTTGTTACTATATCTGATTATTTTATGGCTGCATATTTTCCACCTCTTCATAGATCCTTGGGTGTTTTTATTCCCTTGATTGTGGTGAATTGTATTATTTTGGCACGGGCTGAGGCATTTGCCTATCGGAACTCTCTGATAGATTCGTTTTTGGATGCACTGGGGATGGGATTGGGATTTATTTTGGTGATAGTCACCATTGGAATAATTAGAGAGGTTTTAGGGAATGGTACAATATTTGGCTCAAGTAGATTCATCTTTCATCCTGCTTTGATTATGGTTTTCCCTCCCGGAGCATATTTAACTATTGGTTTTCTAATGGGAATCCTCAACATGTGGAATAGTAAAAGGAGGATGAAGAGATAGTTTTCGGAGTCGCTCGGTAGTGTAGGGCTTTATGCCCGTGAGAATTACGCCCATAAAGGGTACACTACAGAAAACCTGGCGGAATTGAAGTTCCTGTAACTATCCCTTCATCCTCAGGGTGTTAGAGGTAAATTCTTTAATTCGATTTAATAGAGGAATTTAATGGACCAGGTAAGTTTATTCGGTATCTTCATTTCGGCTCTTTTAATAAATAACATTATACTTATGCGCTTTCTTGGGCTCTGTTCATTCTTTGGCGTTTCTCGCCAGATGGAAGTTTCCTTAGGGATGAGTATGGCGGTTATTTTCGTAATGACTATATCTTCAGCTGTTACTTGGATTTTCTACCACGTTCTCCTGTTGCCACTGAATGTGGAATTTCTGAAAATCTCAACTTTCATATTGGTCATCGCCTCTTTAGTTCAGTTGGAGGAACTTTTCTTGAAAAGGCATATTCCTCACCTGTATCGAGCCCTGGGAATATATCTTCCTCTGGTTACCACCAATTGTGCTATCCTGGCAGTCGCTTTCCTTCACGTCGATTATAATTACGCTTTTATTCAAACTGTTATATATGCTCTGGGAGTATCTTTAGGCTATACAGTAGCTATAATGCTCTTTACTGGAATTAGAATCAGGTTGGAGATTGCACCCATTCCCGAGCCCTTAAAGGGATATCCCACTGCATTTTTCATAGCTGCTTTGATGTCTTTAGCATTTTTGGGTTTCAAGGGTCTGTTTGGGTTATGAGGAGCTTATGGTCTTAATCTCTATAATTGCTTTGGGTAGTCTGGGACTTCTTTTTGGTCTTCTTTTAGCTCTGGCTGGCAAAAAGTTTGCTGTAAAGGTTGATCCCAGAGAGGAAAAAATATTGAATCTCCTGCCAGGGACTAACTGTGGTGCTTGCGGTTTTGCCGGGTGTAGGGGTATGGCAGAGGCCTTACTTAGAAGTGAAGCCGGAGTGACTTCCTGTCCAGTGGTTAGTGAGGAGACTGCTTACAAAATAGGGGAGATTCTCGGAAAAAAAATTGAGGTTAGAGAAGCGGAAGTTGCCCGGGTTATGTGTCAGGGGGATGAGAGTAAGGTAAAATATGACTATAACGGAGTGAAAGACTGTCGCGCAGCCCATCTTGTAGCTGATGGATACAAGGCTTGCAGTTATGCATGTTTAGGACTGGGCACATGTAAGGATGTCTGTCCTTTTGATGCAATTCACTGGGAAAAGGGTAAGACGCCTGAGATTTTAATGGATAAATGTACCGCATGCGGAAAATGTGTTGAGGTCTGCCCTACAAAAGTAATCAGTCTCATTCCTAAAAAAGCTAAAGTTTACGTGAAATGTAGTTCTCTTGATAAAGGAGCGATAGTTCGGAAGATATGTAAATTGGGTTGTATTGCCTGTGGTATCTGCGTTAAGGTTTGTGAGCCGGGCGCTATTAAGATAGAAAATAATTTGGCTATCATCAACTACCAGAAGTGCACAAATTGTGGAATCTGTGTTGAAAAATGTCCAACCAATTCGATAGTAATGGTGAAATGAGATTGTGTAAAGGTTTGGAGTCCTCCCGAAAGGGCGGTGAAAAATGACTCTGACCCCTTTTTCTAATATACTTAGTCAAGGAGGGGCGGGATGAACGAAATGGTGATATTTATCACTTCAGGGAGTGAGGAAGAGGCAAAGAAACTCGCCAGGGTTTTGGTAGAGGAGAAATTGGCAGCTTGTGTTAATATTCTCTCTGGTGTTGAGTCCCTTTACTGGTGGAAGGGTAAGATTGAATCGAGTAAGGAGTGGATGTTGGTGGTTAAGACTCAAGGGAAAATGGTAAACAAGGTTGTGAAAAGAGTAAAGGAAATTCATAGTTATGAGGTTCCAGAAGTAATTGCTCTTCCCATAGTCGAAGGAAATAAAGACTATTTACAATGGATTTCTGATACACTTGCTTTACGGAAAAGGAAAGGAGATTTATGAAGGAGGCACTGTACTACCTACCGCTGGAGGAAGAGAATAAAGTGCAGTGTTTCTTGTGTCCGCATCAATGCATCATTGATGATGGAAAGACGGGCATCTGTCGCACACGAAAAAATGTGGAAGGGAAATTATTTGCTTTAGTATATGACCAATTCACTTCAGTAAATCTGGACCCTATTGAGAAAAAGCCTCTCTACCATTTTTATCCAGGAAGAGAAATTCTATCACTGGGGACAGTTGGCTGTAATTTTAAATGCAAGGGTTGTCAAAATTATGGGATTTCTCAGGCTGAAATGGACGCGGTTCCTACCAAAACTGTTACTTCTGATGATGCTGTAAGACTGGCAAAGGAATACGGTTCTATTGGCGTAGCTTATACTTATAATGAGCCGTTGATTAACTTTGAGTATCTCCTGGAAACTGCTCATGAAGCACATAAATATAATTTGAAAAACGTTCTGGTTACTAATGGTTATATTAATGAAGAGCCTCTGGTCAATCTCTTACCCTATATTGACGCAGCCAATATTGATGTTAAATCTTTTCGGAACGATTTTTATAAGGATTACTGTAAAGCCAAGTTAGGAGATGTTCTACGCACGGTGGAAATTATGGTGAGGCAGAAGAAGCACGTGGAAGTCACAAATCTGGTCATTCCCGCTCTCAATGACTCTGATAGTGAAGTTAAAGACCTGACCGATTGGCTCTATTCTTTATCCGATAAAATTCCTTTACATTTCTCCCGTTACTATCCATGTTATAAGATGACTATCAAAGCTACACCTCTGGCTACTCTGGAAAGGGTGAGAAAAATTGCTCAAAAGAAATTGAAGCATGTATACCTGGGTAATGTCTGGGAAAAACCTGAATCTAATACTTACTGTCCGAGTTGTAAGGAAGTACTTATTGAGCGCCGGGGTTACCATACCAAGGTGGTGGGTCTTGCGGGAGAAAGCTGCAAAAATTGTGGAGAGAAAATAAACATAAAGGTTTTAGATAGGAAAAATGAAAAAATTTAGAGCTCTGATTTTTGTCTTTATTATAATTTTTATTTCTGGTTGCGGGAAGAAAGAATATAGTAAAGTGGAATTTTTGATGGATACTGTGGTAGAAATCAAAGTATACCACAAAAGGAAGGCTGAAGCGGAGAAAGCTATTAATAGTTCAATGGAAGAGATGAAAAGAGTTGAACAGAAGATGTCCTGTTTTTTTCCGGGAAGCGAAGTTTCCAGGATTAATAAGGAGGCTTTCCTTGAGGAAAAAAAAGGGTCTCTATTGGTAGAAGGTTGGATACCCGTTAGCGATGAACTTTTCTCATTGCTCGAGGAATCGGTTCTCCTGTCAAAGCTCACTAAAGGCTCTTTTGATATTACCATCTATCCCTTGCGGAAAATCTGGAAGTTTGAGGGAGAGAATCTTGAAGTGCCAAGTAAAGGAAAAATCGAAAGGGTATTGGAATTGGTAGCCTACAAGAATATGATTTTACAAAATGGGAAAATCAGTTTTGCCAAGAAAGGAATGGGTATTGATCTCGGAGGTATAGCCAAAGGATATGCGGTGGATGCTGCAATAAAGGTTTTGAAAGATAAGAATATAAACAGCGCTATAGTTAATGCAGGAGGAGATATGTATGTTTTGGGAAGAAAGCAGGGGAAATCCTGGCGGATCGGTATTCGACACCCTCGAAGAGAAAGAGAGATTTTGGGAACTATTGAGGTAGAGGATAGGGCAATCGTTACTTCTGGCGATTACGAACGTTTCTTTTTTTCTGGAGGGAAAAAATACCACCATATCATAAATCCCAAGACAGGCTATCCTGCGGATGAGTGTCAGAGCGTGACTATTGTGGCTAAAAAAGCTACCTTTGCTGATGGACTGGCTACGGGAATATTTGTTTTGGGCCCCAAAGAAGGCATGGCTTTAATTGAGAATTTAGAAGGGGTAGAAGGAGTTATTGTTAATAAGGAAGGAGATGTCTCCGTTTCTTCGGGATTGATTTCCAAGATTGAGTATGTTAACTAGAAATGATAGGATTCTAATGTTTACCCTGGTTGCCATTGCCTCTTTCTCTTTTGTGAGGCTTTTTTTTATTTCCAATGAGGGAAAGGAAGCTTTAATTAAAGTTGGTAACGGTCCCGTTCAAAGGGTCTCCTTAAAAACAGATAGAAGGATTAATCTTGAGGGTGAAAAAGGAAGGGTGGTTATAGAGATTAAAGAAGGAAGAATGAGAGCGGTAGAATCATCCTGTTTTCAAAAAATATGCGTAAATACAGGATGGATAAATAAACCAGGCCAGAATATTATCTGTTTACCAAATAAAGTGTTGGTCACTATAGAAGGGAAGGAAAGTCCTAAAATCGATGCAATGAGTTATTAAGAGGAGTAGCGGAGCGATAGCTCCGCATTTATGTAGGTAGTGTAGGGGCTTGTCCCCGTAAAGATTACGCCCATAAAGGGCTACACTACCTTGTCGAATATATTGAACCCGCTACTCCATTTCTTTGATGTTGGAGGCAGTTTTGATGGATGGGAAGAAGAGAATAGCATATATTTCAGTTTTGATTGCTGTTGCTTCCACGCTACAGATAGTGGAGAGTCTCTTTCCCCATCCGCTTCCCTGGCTCCGGCTGGGGCTGGCAAATATGATTACTTTGACCAGTCTGGTTATCTTCGGATATGCCGTAGCAGTTCAGGTGGCTGTGTTGAGGACGATTTTGAGTTCTTTCCTTCTAGGAACATTTTTTACCCCGGGTTTCTTCTTGAGTTTTTCTGGTGCGCTGGTGAGTGCTCTGGTAATGGGTGGGGTTTATAGTCTGGGGAGGATAGGAAAGTCCAATCCTTCTCCACAGTATCTTTTTGGTTTTAGCATTATAGGAGTGTCCATTCTGGGAGCAGTGAGTCATAATGTTACGCAACTTTTCCTTGCTTATCTTTTCCTGATAAGGCATAAGGGGGTATTTTTAACACTCCCATTTTTGATAGTGGCAGCGGTGGTTACTGGTTTTATAACCGGTTACGGGGCAAATTACTTGAGCAGGGAAATGAGGAAGATAACGATAAAGGCTGATAAACCCCGTTAAACTGTTCACCATCTCAGAATTAAGTATTGTGTCCCCGGAATTGGTGGAAGATGAAGAGATTGATTTTAGCTTCCAGTTCTTCTCGCAGGCAACAGATTCTCTCTCAGTTGGGCTTAAAATTTCAAGTGATGCCATCTCGCTTTTGCGAGGAACACCCGGTCTCTTGTAGAGGGAAATTGGTGCCCTGGAAAATAGTCGAGAAATTGGCGTTACGAAAAGCAAAAGAAGTTTCTGGGAGGCTTTCTGAGGGACTGGTTATTGGTGCGGACACGATAGTTGCTCTACCCACTATTGATAGAGGGAGATTGAAATTCGAGATTATTGGCAAACCCCAAACAGTCGAGGAAGCAAAAGAGATTTTGAGACGATTGGGTGGCACAACTCATGAAGTTTATACAGGAGTTGCAGTTGTTGATGCTAAAACGGGTAAAAAGGTTGTGGGGTATGAAGTTTCCAGGGTGAGGATGAAAAAGCTCACAAGTGGAGAGCTCTCCAGGGTAAGCCGGATGCATTTGGATAAAGCAGGAGCTTATGGGGTTAAACAGAAGAACGATGCCTTTGTGAAGTTGCTGGAAGGGTCTGTGGATAATGTGGTGGGTATGCCCGGGAAATTATTGAAGGGGTTGCTTGAAAAATTTAGCGTGAAGGTTTAGGAGCCTCCTTCAATTTTATCTAAGTTGTTAATTATCTTTGCTTTTTGATATAAGCTTAACAGCCATTGCCTGTAGAAGAGGATTTTCTTTTCTTGGAGAAAATCTTTCTTGAAATCTTCTTCTTTATCTTTTAGTTTTCTTCGCTCGTGTTCGTCTTTTACTTCTTGGTCGGTGACTTTAACACTGGAAATAATAAAATCTCTCATTTTTTGATTGGCAATTACTCGTTTAATCCGGGTTTCATATACAGCCGGTTCGGTGCGAAAATAGTTTTGGAGAATGTAAAAATATAATCGAGGGTCAAACTTTCCCTCTTTCTGGAATTGGGGAAGCGAGCGTATTGTATTTATTACTTCGCTCTGGCTTGCATAAATTCCGTACTTTTTTGCTTCTTGAAGAAGGAGCTGTTCCTGGACAAGGGAATTCAGGACTTCGGATTTGATTTCTCTTCTTTGGTCATCGCTGAGTTCTCCTTCGGGATTTTGGTCGTACCAGTTACGAATTCTCGTGTTGACTGAGTCCAAAAAGGAAGAGTAGGGAATTTTAGTTCCGTTAACCTGAACCACGCAATCAATTAAGCGCCGTGTGGAGAAATTCCAGAGAAATACACCGCCAATAAATGCAATAGCAATACACCATAAAAAGATCTTTAAGTTTTTTCTCACAAAGTTCATCATTTGCTCATCACCTAAAATTATTATATTAAAAATTCAGTGTATTGGTCAAGGAAATTGTCATGGGCACGCTGATAGAAGTGCTTCTTAAATTAGTATCCAAAGTTTTTGTTTTCGTATTTATTGGCTATCTTATAGGAAAGGTAAGGGCAAGGTTTGTCAAGCCATTAATTGCCGTGGTAATAGAGGGTTCCCTCTATGTGCTTATTCCTTTTTTCTTTTTACTTTCTATGTGGGAAAGTTCAGCCGATTTACTTATAGCAAGAAATGTTGCCCTAATCGCCGCAGCAGTTGTTATTACTTGCGGTTTTATGGCATATCTTTTTTCTACTCTCTCTGGTGTCGAGTTTCGACAGATTTGCCTTCCCATAATGTTTATGAACGCTATATATCTGCCAATTCCTATAAATACCCTCTTTTTTGGCAAGGAGGGGATGACCTATAGCGTGATTTACAGTCTGATAGCGGGGCTGCTCCACTTTACGCTGGGCATTTATCTAGTCAGCCGTAAGGAGCATTTTTTGGAGATAATTAAAATGCCGATGATTTACGCCGCTTTAGCGGGAATAGTGCTAAACCAGGCCAGGGTAGGTATTCCCCAGGCGTTTCTCCATGTTTCCCTGGGCCTCAAAGTAGTAGCTCTTCCGGCGATGGTAGCTCTTGTGGGGTACCAGCTGAACTTTATCGGGCTGCGACATCTTAAGCTGGTAAATATTGGCGTCATTCTACGGGTGGGTGGGGGATTTCTGGTAGCTCTAATCCTGGTTAAGCTTCTTGATTTTTCGGGTCCCGGGGCCTCCGTAGTTTTAGTATCTTCAGCAATGCCTTCGGCAGTGCTCACATATATTTTCGCAAAAAAGTATAAAGCAGATGCAGACTTTGCTGCAGGGATGATTCTGGTGGGCACTCTCCTGAGCCTTGTGACCATTCCCTTAATAATTTCTTTCTTGAGATGAAAAAACTCTATATCTATTTTGTTATTTTAATTCTTTTCTTAAGTAGCTGTTACCCTGCTCCCAGGAAAAGAATACCCCTTCCTGTTCCTGAGTACTATGTTGACGAAAAAACAGAGAAGACGATAAAGAAAAATCTTAATGAGGTGGAAGAAATTTGCCAGAATAGCGAAAGTCTGGATATTGTGGGAAAGTCTACAATGACGCAATCGGCAAGGCTGATCGACTTAGGTAAGGCAGCTTCACCGGTGTTAGTCAGCGTGATTCAGGATAAGACTAAAAATTGGAAATTCCGGTATTGGGCTTGTGACTTATTAGGCTATATTGAAGATGATAGAAACATCCTTGCACTCATTGCAGTAATTGAAGACTCTGCTGAACAGGAGAAGATAAGGTTTTGCGCTCTTCAGGCTATAGAAGAAATGGCTAATCCAGAAGCTGTCGAGTATTTGGAAGTAGCAGAAGAGATTGTAGAAAACGCAACTTTAAGGGAGGAAATAACGAACGTTATAATAAAATTAGGGATAAGAGAATAGAATTTGAAAATGGATGAACTATTTTGTATCTTTTGATTTAAATTCTGGTTCGATTATTTTTTCCTGGTTTTTGCTCATTATGCAGTTTCCTTCAAAGATGGCTCCCTCGGCTATATAGAGTTGCGGTGCACTGATATCCCCTTTGACCTGTGAATGGGGAAGCATTTCAATGCTGGCATAAGCAGTAATATTTCCAGTAATTTTCCCTCCCACAACTACAGTTTGAGCGTTTATATCTCCCTTCACTTTCCCATCTTCGCCTACAATAACTGCCTCAGCATTTGCCACCCCACCATCAATACTACCGTCAATTCTGAGGGTGCCTTTGGTGGAGATTGTTCCTTTGATTTCTGCGCCTTGGCCAACCAGAGTATCTACCTTCCCGACTTTTCCTACGTCTTCTTTCTTGCCAAACATACTTCTGCCTCCTAAAAGAAATTAACATTTTGCTGCTTTAGCCTCTGCAAAACCGCGATCCAATCTGGAAAGACTGTACTGCTTGTGCTGAAACTATTTGCTGAAGGTAAGAATCTGATGCATTTATTAGATTAACGTTTTGTAAAAAATGGTTTGCTTTTTACATAAAGGAGGGGATTTACAGGTTTACCTTGGTACCAGACTTCGTAATGGACGTGAGACGCAGTAACTGACCCTGTATCACCTGATAAGGCTACGATCTGTCCTCTCTTGACTCTTTCTCCAGGCTTCACCAGTACGGTTGAGTTGTGGGCATAACGGGTAGAGAATCCCTGCCCATGGTCGATCATTACGCTGCGGCCATAGGTTCCCTGCCAGCCAGCCACTATCACTCTCCCATCAGCAGTTGCTCTGACAGGGGTCCCTTTTAGGTTGGCAATATCAATTGCATAATGGAACTCTCTCCTCTGAGTTAAGGGATGGCGTCGCCAGCCATAGCTCGAAGTAACCCGACCAAAAGTAGGCCATATAGACGGGGTGGCAAGTAATAGACTTCTCTGGTAGGCGAGATAGTCGTTTATCTCGTGGAAACTCTGTTTTCTTTCCCATGTTTCCCTCTCCAGTGCGTTAAGATTCATCTGGAACAATTCCTTGCTAAGGCCATTTCCACTCTGCATTACTAATGTGAGACTATACGCATCCTCAGCGGAAGGTCCACCTATTCCACCAAGTTCGACTATATCTTCGGGATTTTTCATATGTAAGAGTCCTCTGAGTCGCGTGTCCATCTCCTTCAATTGACAGATGAGGTCCCTCTCTTCTGCCAGGGACTTGGCGAAGTATTCTGCTTTCTCGCGAAGTTCCTTGTTAGCTCTGACAGTTTCCCTGTAGTTTATTTCTTGACTTATAATAAATACTGAACAGGCTGATGAAAATATCCATAGGATTAAGACAGAATAGATAAAGTTTAATGAGAGGCTAGTTCGTATCGGGCGGGACTTATCATGAGGAATTAATAAAATGGTTAATCTTCTTCCTAACCACTTGCGGATTCTTCTTTTCATCACCTGCCCTCCCCTATTTTTTATATATTATACTAAAATACAAGAATATTACCTATTTTGTCAAGAGTTTTTTATTAGTGTATGAATAAATAAGATTCTTAGTGGCTTCGCTTCTATCAATCCCACTAATATTATATCATAAATATGTTACAGTCATGTTAAAAAAATGTTAATTTTTTGTTAACTTCAGAAAATAGCCCATTTTTAAACAGTAAAAAGAGAGATAGATATAGATGAAATCACGAAAACCCCCCTCAAATATAGAAAAAAGTCCCCTCTCCCTTGGGGGAGAGGGTAAGGGTGAGGGGGGAAGGAAGCAAAAGCGAAGCGGTCGCATGTTACCAAGAGTAGCATCAAGATATAAAAAAATGCCTCGATCCTGGAACAGAAAGCTCCAGTTTATCGAGGGATTTTTTTACACGAGTTCTTTTATCTTTTTAAGTTTATCTTGTACCACTCAATGTTCCGGCAAGGTTATACTCATTGCTGCCTATCGTTATTTTATTAACGGTGAATGTGACGTGTTTTGATGCTGCTATCCAGTCTGTCTGCCACCAGCCGACTTGGCCACTTGCATTTGTTGTGCCGGAAACAGTGGCATTATAAGCTCCACTCCATGTTCCCCGTACGGTCACTCCGACGATAGGTGGTCCGGAAGAGGTATTCTCTCTAACCGTAACCATTACGTATACTACGTCCTAGGTCCGGAACGCGGCCTCCCTCCTCCAACTGAGGCTCACATATGCTGTTGGGAGAGGCACATATTTTCTCAAGGCCTTTAGTCCTGAACTTGTCTGAATTCTTAAACCAGAGTCGTTTGCATCTCCTGGCGCAACTAGAACAATGCCA
>DATKVN010000079.1 GCA_035530055.1 bacterium
ATTCCTCCAAAGAATCACCCATGGCGTAGATTTAGAATAAGCAGATATCCAAAAAGTTATCCTTATTAACACATATCAAAAATATAAAAACAGGACATTTCTAATTGTGTAAAAATAGGACATTTCTAAATATACTTGACAGCTTAAAAAAAAGACTTGACTTTATAACTTTTTATGATAAAATGTATGAGCAAATGGTCATATACTATATTGGTAAAAAGGAGACTTGCTTATGAGCATCAAAAAAGCACGGCAAATATTAAAGTCTTTTGCTGACGATACGCGTCTGAGAATCATAAATCTGCTGAACAAGAAAGAATTAAGCGTAGCTGAACTCTGTGAAATTCTTAATAAAAATCAGTCAAATCTTTCCAAACATCTCGCGCGATTGCGATTAACCGGCATAGCTGGGGATAGGAGAGAGGGATTTAATGTCTATTATTGTTTATTGAAACCAAAGGAAAAAGCTCATAAGGAATTGCTTAATGCTATTACGATAGGTCTTGCTGAACTGGAGACTTTTAAACAAGATTTAGAAAGGTTAAAGGAGCTAAAGAAGAAACGGACGAAAATAAAATCAACCACCAAAGGAGGTGATAAGAAATGAAGAGGTATATAATGGGAGGGATGGTATTGGCGTTGCTTTTTTTGATGTGCTATGTGTCTGGGGCACCATTAGCTCAAGAAGAGGAACTGCAATATTCCTGGGGCAGAGTGAGTGGCCTATCTTCTAACCAAATTATAGTTAAAGAGTATGATTATGAAAGTGACGAAGAAGTAGACGTTACCTACGCCGTAGATCCAGAAGTTAAAATTGAAAATGTAAACTCACTGGAAGAGATTGCAGTTGGCGATAGTGTGGGAATTAATTTTGTGGTTAGAAATAGCGAGAAGGTGGCCAAGGTTATCATCGTAGAAAAATCATCTTATGAAGAAGAGTACACACCTTCAGAAACATATGAGGAGGAACCCGAAGAGACATACGAGGAAGAACCCGGAGAAGAATATGAGGAAAAACCCGAAGATCTTCCCGAGGAGACAGAATAATATTAAAAAGACAGAAAATAAGGCCTTTTATGGACAGGGCAAATGTACTGATAGATTTACCACGAAAACTATATTTTCCCTTAAATAAATATGGTTACACATTTGAGAGAACCTTAAATACCGAGAACAGATGGGAGAACAAAATAGTATGTAGCATTCTGGACAAAAAATATAGGCGTTACGTTTCCACAACCTATGCGAAGCAAAATGAGTATCTAAGACTTCTTGAGACTACAACTTTTCTAAAGTGCAATGGGAAATTATCTCCTGAAATAGTGAGTGTGTATCCCCCAGATAGAACTATAGTCTGTGACTACATAGGTGAATTTCTATCAGATTATTTGCTAAACAATCCCGCTGATATTTCTTTAAGTTTAACTTCCGTTTTTGATTATCTTAGAGATGTCAATTCTATCAATCAAAGACAGAAGACATTTGTTATCCCTTCCATCGTTAATGTATCAATACAGTTAGCCAAAGAAGTTGGTGGCGATTTTGAATTTTTGCCTAAGAGCAAAGTTATCCTGCCGAAGATTGAAGACTCAGGGCTAAAATTTACTTATGGTTGTGGCATTGAAGACCCTCATATCTGGAATTTTCGGATTGCAAATATCGGAGATAAGATTCAGGCTTTGACTACAGATTTTGATTACTTTTCAGATAGAATAAATTGTTTCTGGGAGTTAGGCTATCTCTATGCCACCTTCAGATGGTTTAAGAAAACCTCATTTTCTCTTGCTCATCGCTCTGAAGAGATACTATCTTCTTTAGTTCAAAACCAGGATTTAAAATCAAAGTTTATGTTCTGGCTGGGAGTTTTGTCCAGCTATTGCGGGTATAGAGACAGTTTGCGCAATCTTATGGTAAACGGCGGAATTAGCAAGCTAAAAGAACAATATAGGATAATTCAACAATTAGATGAGAAGGTCTCATTCCTGGGTAGTAAGCTTCCTCACATCTGACCCACCCAAAATTTACAGTCTTGCGCCATCGGTCTGGCCGGGGCCTACGCGGGGCAAGGCTTCACACCTTTTATCCATCGCAAAAATGTAGTAAGAATAATGTACTTGACAAATTCAACTAGTTATGTTACAATAATTACGCAAATAGTAATATGTGACGATTGTCGTTCCTTAAGGGGGGAAATGTAACATGAAGGACACAAAAGATAAAGAATTGAGTCCTAAAATGGTCCATTTGGTGGAAAAGGCGAAAGAGTTATTTTTCCGTTATGGTATTAAGCGGGTGAGTATTGAAGAGATATGCCGGGAATCCGAGGTAAGCAAAATGACTTTTTATAGATATTTCCCTAGTAAGACTGCCATAGCAAAGCATGTGTTAGAAAGCATATATGGTGAAGGAAGAGAGCGTATAAATAGTATTCTGGCAATGGATGTGCCTTTTGAAGAAAGACTGAAGAAAGTGCTGGTGACCAAAATGGAGTACACTGATGAGTACAGCAGGGAATTCATAAAAGACCTTATGACGGGCAGTGAGCCGGAATTGAAGAAATATATTGAACAAGAGACTAAAAACTTTCTTGATGAGCTCAGGAAAATATTTCTCGATGCCCAGAAAAATGGAGAAATCCGTTCCGATATCAAAGTTGACTTCGTTATTTATATGATGAATGTAATGAAAGAGGTTTTTAAGGACGAGAATCTGCAAAAGCTGTATCCGGATTTTGCTTCATTAATGAAAGATGCATTCAATTTCTTCTATTACGGAGTTTTGAAGAAATAAATATGAAAAAAATATTCTTATTATCTCTTTTCATATTGTTATTATTAAGTGACTATTGCCAAGCGGAAGAGATTATGGTGAATGGGCAGGTTTCGGCCTGGGTTGGCTACAGTGAAGACTTGCAGGGAGGCATAAGGTATATTCCTGAATTGATGGTATCCCATCCCCTGGCTGAAGAAAGTTATATCGATGGCGATATTTCATTGAATGCATATATTTTTGACGAGGATAATGATATCAAACTTTACCGCTTGTGGGCGCGTTACGCGACTTCACAGCTGGAGGTGCGGCTTGGCCTGCAGAAGATAAATTTCGGCCCGGCGAAAATTCTCCGCTCATTGATGTGGTTCGACCAGGTTGATGTTCGCGATCCGTTAGGATTAACCGATGGGGTTTATGGTTTGCTTGGCCGGTATTATTTCCTGAACAATGCGAACATCTGGGTCTGGGGCTTGTATGGCAACGATGAACTTAAAGGACTGGAAACGTTCAAGACAGACGAGGATAGATTGGAATTCGGGGGACGCTTTCAACATCCTGTGCCCCGGGGAGAAATAGCATTCAGTTTTCACCGAAGGTATCTGGACTCTGAGGACTGGAAGAGGAAGATGGCTCCCAAGCCCGAGTTGGCGGGGGGTTCTGAGAACCGCTATGGACTTGATGGTAACTGGGATATAGGTGTGGGTTTATGGTTTGAAGCAGTAGCAGGGAAGATAAATGGAAAGGAGTCTCTCTGGCAGGAGTTTTTGACTGTTGGTACAGATTATACTTTTGCAGTAGGGCCCGGTATCCATGCTTTGTTTGAACATTTTATTGAGTCATCAGGGCCAGAAGTATTCAAGCAGGAGAATGTTAACAGGTTTTCAGCTTTGTCGGTAGATTTCAGCGTAACAATGCTTGATAGTGTCAACGCCATATGGTATTATGACTGGAAAAAGGAGAGAATCTATACATATTTTGACTGGCAGAGGACTTATGATAACTGGCTGATTAATTTGAGCGTTTTTTCCAGCATGGAAGATGAGGCTGGACTGTACGGTGGAACCGGCTTTTTGTGTCTGCTAACATATAACCATTGAAATAAGAAAGGAGAACTAGTATGAATCTGGTAAAAATTGAGAATCTGGTAAAGCGTTATCCTATGGGAAAGAGTCAATTTACCGCGCTAAGAGATATTAATCTTCAATTTGAAAAAGGAGAATTCTGCGGTATTATTGGTCCCAGTGGTTCGGGGAAAACAACTCTCCTGAATATTATCGGTTCGCTCGATATCCCATCTGAGGGAAGTGCTACTGTATTGGGTAAAAAGATAGAGGTGCTGTCTCATAAGGAAGCTGCCCGGCTGCGATGCAGGCATATGGGGTTTATTTTTCAGACGTATAATTTGTTGCCGGTATATACAGTCTTTGAAAATGTTGAGTTTCCCCTGCTTATTATGGGGATGTCTGAAAAAGAAAGAAAGAAGAAAGTGCTGGATGCACTGGAATGGCTGGGCATGACCGATAAGGTTGACTCCCGACCGGCGCAGCTTTCCGGAGGAGAGTCGCAGCGCGTAGCAGTTGCCCGCGCTATTGTGAAACAGCCGGAGCTGGTTCTTGCTGATGAACCTACGGCTAATCTGGATGCTGAAAATTCGTACAACATATTAGAAAGAATGGTTAAATTGAATAAGGAATTGAAGACCACTTTTATTTTTGCCACGCACGATGAGAAGGTAATCGGCTATTTGAAAAGAAAAATCTATTTAGTCGATGGCCAGGTTGCCAAAGATGAAGTTATACATTAAAAAGGGAGAGAAAAAATGTTAGCGTTAAAATTAGCATATCGGAATATCAAGGGAGCCGGTCTTAGAACCTGGCTTAACGTGGCAGTACTTTCCCTTGCTTATGTTCTTATTATCTGGCATCAGGGTATTTTTACGGGAATGCTAAAACATGGCTCCCAGGCAGTGATTGAAGATGAGATTGCCGGCGGTCAATACTGGCACAAGAACTATGACCCCTTTGACCCTCTTTCTTATGATGAGAGCCACGGCCCGATACCGGCAGAGCTTACCGGTTTGATAGAAGATAAAAAAGCCACGCCGATATTAATCAGGCAGGCAGCAATCTATCCTGAAGGAAGGGTTCAAACAGTGCTACTGAAGGGGATTGAGCCGGGACAGACAATTCTGGGAATACCCTCAGCGGGCCTGGAGAAAGAAGAAGACGCATTACCGGTCCTAATTGGAAGACGCATGGCAAGAAGCACTTCTCTTGATATAGGTGACTATTTAACGATTCGCTGGAGAGATGTCAAGGGAACTTTTGATGCTGTGGAAGGCAAGATAGTTGAAATTATGAATACACAAGTACCGACTATGGATAAAAGGCAGTTATGGGTTCCCCTTAAAGAGTTGCAGAAAATGGTCACCCTGAAAGATGAAGCAACCATAATTGTGGTAGGTCAAAATGTTCAAGGCCAACGAGATATATCTGATTGGAAATTCAAGGACCAAAGATTTCTCCTGACTGATATTAATCAGGTGGTAAGGTCAAAAAGAATTAGCGCAGGTATCTTGTATGCTATATTGCTCTTTTTAGCAATGCTGGCAATCTTTGATACGCAGGTTCTATCTATTTTCAAGCGCAGAAAAGAGATAGGCACTCTCATTGCCCTGGGAATGACCCGACTTCAAGTGATAGCTCTATTTACTCTTGAGGGAGCGATGCATGGAATTCTTGCCATTGGTATAGGAGCAATTTATGGAATCCCCTGGATAATCTTTTATAGTAAAACAGGGATGAAGATACCTCAAGCTACAGAAGAGTATGGCTTTGCCCTGGCAGGGAGGTTGTATCCATCATATTCTGTGGGCCTTGTTTTAGGTACTGTATTTATTGTTATGGTAACCGTAACAATCGTAAGTTTCTTGCCCACGAGAAAAATTTCAAAGATGAAGCCAACAGAGGCTTTGAAAGGGAAAATATCATGATTAGATTCTTAATAAAGGGTTTATTGAGAGACCGTTCCCGGAGCCTGTTTCCTGTTTTGATGGTGAGTGCAGGTGCTTTTTTGACTGTATTTCTTTATAGCTTTATGAAAGGCACAATGGATGATTTGGTTAATTCCAATGCTAAATTTGATACAGGTCATGTAAAAATTATGACCCGGGCTTATGAAGAAATGGCTGACCAGATGCCTAATGATCTGGCTCTTTTAGGGGTTAATAGTCTACTTGAACGATTACGAAGTAGTGAAAAAAATATGGTATGGACACCGCGGACCCGTTTCGGAGGGTTGCTGGATATTCCTGATGAGAGGGGCGAGACGCGGGCGCAGGGTCCGGTAATGGGATTGGGAGTAGATTTGCTCAGCCCGGAATCTCAGGAAAAAGATATATTGAATCTAAAGAGTGCCCTGGTGCTGGGAAGACTGCCCCAAAAGAGAAATGAAATATTAATCAGTGAAGAATTTGCTGAAAAATTGGGCGTTGAAATAGGTGAGGTGGCTACTTTAATTAGTTCCACTATGAACGGCGCTATGGCTATATATAATTTCAAAGTTTCCGGGACTGTGCGTTTTGGTATAACAGCAATGGATAGGGGCGCTATTATCGCTGATATTAAAGATGTTCAGTCTGCTCTGGATATGGAGGATGGCGCAAGCGAGATTGTGGGTTATTCTGAAAATATGCTCTACGATGATGATACTATGTTGGCATTAACGCAGAGATTCAATGATAAATTTTTAAGAGATGACGATGATTTTTCTCCTCTAATGCTAAGTTTGAGCCAGCATAGTGGGCTCGGAGAATATCTCGATTTGGTTGATGTTTTTGGAGGGATAATAGTTCTCATTTTCGTAGTGGTGATGTCTATTGTTCTCTGGAATTCCGGTTTGATAAATGGTCTTCGTCGTTACGGTGAGATAGGTGTTCGCCTGGCTATGGGAGAACCTAAAGGGAGTCTCTACCGCTGGATGATTTATGAATCAATCATCATCGGTTTTATCGGTTCTAGCCTGGGAACAGTGCTCGGTTTAGCGATTTCCTATTACCTGCAATATACAGGAATCGATTTTGCAGCTGTGATGCAAAAATCTACTATGCTTATATCTAATGTTATGCGGGCGCGGGTAACAGGATGGAGTTATGTTATTGGATTCGCGCCCGGTCTTGTTGCCTCGGTGGTGGGCACGATGTTTGCGGGAATTGGAATTTACAGGAGACAGACTGCACAATTATTTAAGGAGTTAGAAGTATGAGAAAATTGATTCTTATTATCTTGCTAATAAATTGTACTCTCCTTTATGGACAGGAGCCATCGGGAAAAGCTATTCTGGAAAGAGTGGACGATAATTATACCGCAGAAAACCGCAGGGCTACCTCTACGATGGTGATAAAAGGTCGCCGGGCAACCCGCACGTTGCAGGCTGAATCCTGGATACAGGGTGTGGACAGAGCTTTTACCGAGTACCTTTCGCCTGCCCGGGAGAGAGGGACAAAAATGCTCAAGATTGGTGACGAATTATGGATTTACTCGCCTGCAACAGACCGCACGATTAAAATAGCCGGCCACATGTTGAAGCGTTCTGTGATGGGTTCTGACTTATCATATGAGGATTATATGGAAGATCCAAGACTGAGTAATATGTATAATGCGGAATTAACCGGGGATGAGAATATAGATGGCCGCGATTGCCATATTCTTGAACTTTCGGCAAAGAAGGAAGGTATAGCTTACTACCGGCGAAAAATGTGGGTGGATAAGGAGCGGTATCTTCCCCTGAAGGAAGAGCTTTTTGCCAAGAGCGGCAAACTTTTGAAAAGATTTGTTATCAAGGAAGTGTTTAAGGTGGGAAAGCGGTGGTATCCCAAGAGAATGGTCTTTAAAGACGTATTAAAGAAAGGAGAAGGAACAGAATTCATCATCGATTCCGTTGAGTTCGATGTGGAGATACCCGAATACATTTTCTCCAAAGCCTCCCTGCGTAAATGATATATACCCGCCACGCAAAATCACAAAAAAGAACTTGATTTTTGTCTTTTTGTCGTGTAGTATTAAGTCACGATATGAAGGAGAAGAGGAGTTATTTAATAGACTATGGAAGAAAAATTAGAAAGGAAACTTGGTCTGCTCGATGTCTTCTCTATTGCTTCCGGGGCAATGATTAGTTCGGGATTATTTATTTTGCCCGCTCTGGCATATGCAAAGACTGGACCTGCTGTGGTCTTCTCTTATATTTTAGCTGGCATTCTCATCTTGCCGGCAATGCTTGCCAAGGCGGAACTGGCTACTGCTATGCCTAAAGCAGGGGGAGTCTATTTTTTTATTGAGAGAAGCATGGGAGCTCCCATAGGTACCATCGGGGGACTTGCCAGTTGGTTTTCCTTGAGTTTTAAGAGCGCCTTTGCCCTTGTGGGAATAGGCATATTTGCTATGCTGATTAACCCCGGTATTACAGGGACACAAATAAGACTTATTGCTATAGGATGCTGTCTCTTGTTTATGTTTATTAATATCATCGGTGTTAAACATACCGGAAGATTCCAGGTAGCATTGGTCCTTTCTCTTATCGGTATACTCCTCTTATATGTCTTTCGTGGCTTTCTACTTATTCAACCACAAAGATATGCTCCCTTTCTCCCTTTTGGCTGGGGTTCGGTTTTTGCTACTGCAGGTCTTGTTTTTGTTTCCTTTGGAGGTTTAACAAAGATATGCTGTGTGGCAGAAGAGGTAAAAAATCCGGGACGCAATATCCCTTTGGGAATGTTTCTTGCTTTTACTATTGTGATGATTCTTTATGCTCTGGTTGTGTTCATAACAGTAGGATTGCTCGATTCTACAGAGCTTTCCCATTCTCTTACTCCCATTTCCCTTGGCGCCAGCACTTTCATGGGAAATTCAGGGGGTCTGATACTCGGTTTTGCTGCCTTTTTGGCGTTTATCTCTACGGCTAATGCCGGTATCTTAACCGCTTCCCGGGATGCGATGGCTATGAGCCGGGATTACCTCTTACCTAAATTTTTTCAGAGAATAAATGCCAGGTTTAAAACGCCTCATTTTTCTATAATCTTTACCAGTGCTTTTATGATTATAGTTATCTTATTCTTAAGTCTGGAGGATTTGGTCAAGACAGCATCTACTCTAATGATTCTATTGTTTCTATCTGTAAATCTATCCCTTATTGTTATGCGAGAAAGCAAGATACAGAGTTATCGGCCAAAATTTCGTTCTCCCCTCTATCCCTGGATTCATATATTAGGAATCGTGGGATATGGATTTCTTATTTTTGAAATGGGAAGGGTTCCTCTTTCCATAACCGGGATTTTTATCGTTTGTGGACTGGTCTGGTATTTAGTTTACGCCAGGAACAAAGTAAGTCGCCAGGCGGCGCTGGTGCATGTTATTGAACGAGTTACTGCCAGAGAGTTAGTTGACGCTACTTTACCGGAAGAGTTAAGAGAGATTATTGTTGAGCGGGATAAGATTGTGGAAGATAGATTTGATGACCTTATAAAGAAATGTGAAATTTTAGACTACGACCCAGCTACCACTACAAAATTTATGGCTGAAGACATGTTTAAAATAGTAGCAAATGTTCTATCCAGACGATTACAGATAGACGAAAAGACCTTGTTTAATCTTTTTATGAAAAGAGAAAAACAATCAAGCACAGTGGTTGCTCCCGGGCTGGCACTACCCCACATCGTTGTCAAAGGAGCTGGCAAGTTTGACATCTTAATAGTGCGCTGCAGACAAGGAATTGTTTTTCCTGATACACCCCAACTGGTGCACACTCTATTTGTTCTGGTGGGCTCTTCTGATGAACGGAATTTCCACCTCCGCGCCTTAGCAGCTATTGCCCAGATTGCCCAGGACAAAGATTTTGATAGGAACTGGTTAAAGGCGAGGAATATCGAAGAATTGAGACATATCATTTTATTAGCGGAAAGAAAACGTGTGGGTATAATATAAACCCCTTGCCCTCTCTTTTTCGGGAAACTCCTTTAATTGACTGAATTTCCTTTCCATTCTTTATCTGCTCTATCCACGGTAAGTAGTACTTCTGTATCAGTCGTCCCCGAAAGCAGGCCAAACATAAAACATAAATTATTTTACTTGCAACCGTGGAAAGTATTTAGTAAAATAAATTTCCCTGAGCAGGTAGTCCTTTAGGTAGCGAAAATAATTTTATGTAAACAAGGAGGAAGAAATGGGTAGTTGGGCGAAATTTCCTGATGGGATTGAGGTGGAAGAGTCTATCTTTAAGGTATTAGCTAAATATGCACCTTCTGGCACTTTAGATGTTTTTGCTTCCGATCAACATAATTCTTATCTCAAGTTAACTACATCTTATCTGAAGCACATTGGGGAAAGCAGAAAAGGTACTGATGAGGATGTGAAAGAAGTATGCCGGAGATTTGCTAAGTCTTTAGGTGGGATTCCTACGGCTGCTCTATTCAATCAGTTAGCCTTCAGAAGTCCTGGTTTCAGGGAGTTACTGGGGAAGAACGTTCTTCTTATCGGTAGACTTGAGGATACTAATACCATCCCGGTTGATGATGGCCGTGGTCAGCTTGCCCAGTTAGCTATCGAGCCGGAGGAATGCAAGGATGAGGTAGATGGTTTTAAAACACTGGTGAAGCTTAATCCAGACCATAAAGAGAGCTGGAAAAAGAACTTAGAGTGGCTCCAGGGAGTCTTTGAAAGATGCCGGAAGCTGGGCAAGCCCCTGTTCAACGAGACACTGATATTTCAATTGCCGGGTGAATCGAAGGCTGATTTGGCTAGAAGGCTACCCGATGGCGTGGTGAAGATGGCGGAGGATTTCGGCCCTTTGGGACATTTTTATAAGACTCAAGTGCCCGTTCTCTGGGTGGAAGAGGGCGATAAGATTACCAAAATATGCGATGCAAAAGTTATAAGAGAGGCAGCGGAAGCGATGGCTAAAATTGTTCCCAGGCCTATGTTACTTTTGAGTGCTGCTGTCGATTTCGAGCAATATTCTTCCCAGTACGGGATAGTAGCAGATCTCTTTGCCGGACCGATGTGTGGACGGGCCTATTTTAAAGAATCGTTTAGCGACCCCGAGACAAAAGATTGGGACAGTTTACAGGCAAGCTTTAAACGGATTGCTCTTCCTCGTATCAAACAGATTAAGAAATTAGCGCAGGTGATGAGTGAGGCGTGGTGGCATAAGTTTTTACAGATGTCTGATGAAGCAAAGTCTCTCATCGATTTAGATGCCAAGACAAAGGTTTCCAGCATAAAAGCTGACTACGGTTACTGATATAGGTTTTTAGTAAATTTTATCTTCAAAATTTGAATCCCCTAAATTTTTTTCTTGACAAAATGATACTAATTTAGTATCATTATAATAGAAATCAATTTGGACCTAATGGACTTAGCGGGATAAGAGGAGGGCTCGGGGGATGAAGTTAATTACCAGAGATACCGATTATGCAATAAGAGCTCTCTGTTTTATTGCTAAGTGTGAAAAAGAGATAGTTCCTGTTTCTGAGTTGAATAGAAACTTAAGAATTCCCGGGCCGTTTTTAAGGAAGATACTGCAGATATTAAATAAAAAAAGACTACTTAGGTCATATAAAGGTAAAGGTGGTGGTTTTATGTTGGCCCTTGCACCGAATAAAATATTTCTTGCTGATTTAATCGAAATATTCCAGGGTTCATTAAAACTGAATGAATGCATTTTTAAAAAGCGGATTTGCCCGGATATAAAGATTTGTAAGCTTAAGAAAAGAATAGATGCTATCCAAAAGTATGTTATCTCTGAATTAAAAGATATTACGTTAGTGTCTTTATTAGGCGAGACCCGGACTTATAGAGCAAAAGGAGGATAAGCTGTGGCAAAGAGAAAGATAATAAAGATAGATGAAGAAAAGTGTAATGGCTGTGGCCTGTGCATTCCCAACTGCCCTGAGGGGGCTTTACAGATAATAGATGGGAAGGCAAGGCTTATAAGTGACTTATTCTGCGATGGTTTAGGTGCCTGCATTGGCTACTGCCCTGAAGGAGCAATTACTATAGAAGAAAGAGAAGCTCAAGAGTATGATGAAAGAAAGGTTATGGAAAATATCGTGAAACAGGGAAAGAATGTAATTAAAGCGCACTTAGAACATCTTAAACAGCATAACCAGAGCGAATATCTTAAACAGGCAATAGGTTTCTTAAAAGAGAAAAATATAGAAATTCATCTTGAACAAGAACATTTACCTGGTAAGCATAAACATATGTCTCCTTTTCCTGAATGCCCTGGTTCAAAGATAATGGATTTTAGAGAGAGAGAAGAAGTGGCTGAAGGAAAGAAAGCTGTCTCTAAAGGTATATCTCGGCTCAGACAATGGCCTGTGCAGATTATACTTGTTCCGCCGAGCGCACCTTATCTAAAGGATGCCGACTTATTGATAGCTGCAGATTGTGTTCCCTTTGCCTATGCGGATTTCCACGATGATTTATTAAAAGGGAAGATTTTACTTGTAGGCTGTCCTAAGTTTGATGACGTTGAGTTTTACAAAGAGAGGATTACTCAGATTTTAAAAAATAACAACATAAAGTCTATAACCTGCACGTATATGGAGGTGCCTTGTTGTTTTGGGCTGGTAAGTATTGTTAAATCGGCTATTTCTGCCTCGGGTAAAGATATACCATTCAAAGAGGTTACTATCAGCATAAAAGGAGGGAAGCTAAAATAATGATTTTTAAGTGTCCGGGGGCTCAAAGGTTTAGACAGCCCCAGCCAGAGATTATAAACTGCCCTTTCTGCTCTGAGGAAGTAGAGATATGGACAAATGAGGTTCAGGCAACTTGCCCCAATTGCAAGAAGACTGTAATGCGTCAACAAGGCACCAGTTGCCTCGATTGGTGTAGATACGCAAAAGAGTGTGTGGGAGAGGAAGTTTACAATAAATACATAAAAAATAGGTCAATAGCCAGAAAACCAAGAATTACAAAGGGATTAAAAGAATATTCCGGCGATGATAAAAATGATAAAACACGCTAAAAGAAGATATATGTGCCATACAAAGTTCTTGACAGTTATGGATAAGTTGTATAGAATAAATGGTACTTAATAACAATTAATGAAGAGAAAAAAAAGGAGGATGCAATGAAAGAAAAAGTAGAAGCTGCTTTAAATAAGGTAAGGCCATCGCTTCAGGCAGATGGCGGAGATGTAGAGCTAATAGAGGTCACTTCTGATGGGGTAGTCAAGGTAAGATTGACTGGTGCCTGTCGCGGATGTCCGCTGAGCCAGATGACCCTGAAAGCGGGCATAGAGAAGGTGATAAAACAAGAAGTGCCCGAGGTAAAAGAGGTTGTTGCTGTATAAAAATGAGACTGGAAAAGAAGAGAAAAAAAGTATTGACAAGGGTTAAGTAATATTATAAGTTAGATTACCCAATTAATGAAAATTTAATAATAGGCTTGACAGATAAATTTTCGTTGGGCTTATTTTAATTGACGAAGAAGTCGAAAGGCAAAGATGCCCCTAACGATGGTTAGGGGTTTTTTTTCGAATATCTGTTTTTTTTATGGCGCAGGGAGATAATCGTAAGCAATTGTGGTATTTCCAGCACAACAGTCTGGTGCTGGAAAGGGCTAACGAGAACTAGTATCTCATTTTTGCTGAAAAGGTAATAGAAGGTCAAAAAGAAAAATTAATGGTACAGTTAATTAGAAGTCCTTTAGAAGAAAGACTTAAGGCCTAGCATGGAGAGGATTGGCATACAACAAAAGGAAGGATTATAAGGGATATAGTTTATGCCGTTGATACAGGGCTTGTTGCCACGGTTTCCTTTATTGCCGGAATTTCGGTTTCTTTAGTAATAAGGAATAGGATAATATTAGCGGGTCTAGTGGAGATAGTAGCTGGCACGCTGGCAATATTCTTTGGTTCTTATATGTCTACCAAAGCTCAGAAACACTTCTTTGAGAATCAGATTGAGCGAGAAAAAAGAGAAATAGAAGAGGATCCTAAAAAAGAAACCCAAGAGATAAGAGATATTTTCAATGGTATGGGATTTACTAAAGAAGAACAGGAAATTGCCGTAAAACGTATTACTGCTGATAAACAAAGATGGCTTGAATTTATGGTTCAGGAAGAAATTGGCATAAGTCCTGGATTGATTGATAAACCTTTTGAAATAGGACTCATATCTGCGGGGGCGTTTCTTTTGGGTGCATTTCCTGCGATTTTTCCATTTTTTCTCTTTGCCAATGTAAGTAAGGCGTTGGTTATTTCTGCATTTTTAGTTTTGGGGTTTCTTTTTATTTTGGGTGTAATTAAGACTAAAGTTACAAAGAGTAACTGGCTTGTAAGTGGATTGGAGACATTGTTGATAGGTGCTGTATCCTGTGGTGCAGGATTACTTTTGGGAAGGATAGCTGCCGGATATTTTCATTGAGCAGGTATGAGTAGTTTGTTATTCGATTATTCGGATTCTTGAAGGAGTATATAAAAGTTATCGACGAAGAAGGAGGCGAGGATGGCTAAAGTAGCGGTTCTTGTTGAAGATAATTATCAGGTTTTAGAAGTCTGGTATCCTTATCTGCGTCTACGGGAAGATGGCATAGAAACTCTCCTCGTAGGAACAGGGAGAAAGAGGGAGTATAAGAGTAAGGAAGGCTACCCCGCAGTAGAACAACTCCCTATAGAAAAGGCAAGGGTGGCTGATTTTTCCGGAGTAGTTATCCCCGGAGGATATGCTCCTGATATTTTGAGAAGATACAAAGAAGTAAATAACTTTGTAAGGGAAATGTATAAGAAAAATAAACTTGTTGCTGCTATCTGTCATGGAGGCTGGGTTCTGGTATCAGCGGGGATAGTGAAGGGTAAGAAGGTAACCGGTTTTTACGCTATAAAAG
This sequence comes from bacterium, assembly GCA_035530055.1. Lineage (NCBI taxonomy): Bacteria > bacterium. The sequence goes on from DATKVN010000079.1 coordinate 14,658, forward strand.
ATGACCTGGTAAATGCTGGTGGAAAGTTTATTGACAAGGAAGTTGTTGTGGATGGCAATCTGATTACTTCTCGCAAACCTTTCGATTTACCGGCATTTTGTAGAGAGATACTACGAAAAATCAAAAAATCGGAGGAGAGTAAATGAAGCCAGATAATAACGAAAAATTCATCTGCTACGATTGTTTCAGGCTTAAAGCCTGTAAGGAGCCGATAACATCCTGGGTATTCTTTTTTGTTGCCCTTATTGCCGTAATTGCCATAAGGGCGGTGAATGTAGTTTTAGATTTTAATCCCTTGTTGGCAAAAATTTTCTGGTATACAGGGGTAGGAGGATTCTTTGTATATTTTATGTACAAATTCAGATATGACAGTATCCTGCATAGAGAATTGGGTAGGACAAAACTTGTAGATAAACTCCTCTCCCAAGATAAACTCTCCGAGCACGACTACAATGTCTTAGGGACTATTCTGTGCAAATTAAGCTCAAAGAAAGATAAAATCAATTACTTTTTTATATTCTTTTTTTCTGGATTAGCCCTGGGCTTGGCAGTATATACAGATTTTTTTAGGGGATGAAGAAGAAGTGAAAGATGGCTGATTTAAAACCAAAAATTTCTATCATTGGCTGTGGGAATGTGGGTATGCGTTATGCCTACGCTTTAATAATGAAAGGCGGGGTGCGTCAACTTGTTCTTGTAGATTTGGACAGGAAAAAGCTTGAAGGTGAAGTTATGGACCTTTCCCATGGCGCTCCTTATATCTCACCCGTAGAGATAATTGCTGGAGATTATTCCCTGATAGAAAATTCAGATTTAGTCGTAATTACTGCAGGCAGAAAACAGAAGCCAAATCAGACCCGCCTTGACCTGGCAAAAGATAATGTGGAACTTTACAGAAAAATAATTCCTGAAATTGTAAAATACGCCTCCTCTGCTATCCTCCTGATCGTTAGTAATCCCGTGGACGTCCTTTCTTACGCTGCTTATAAATTTTCCTCAAAACCTAAAGAAAAGGTAATTGGTTCAGGAACAGTTTTAGATACAGCGAGATTTAGATTTCTTTTAAGCAAACATTGCAATGTTGACCCTCGAAATATCCATGCCTATATTCTGGGCGAACATGGAGATAGTGAGTTCCCTGTCTGGAGCAGGGCAATGATTGGCGGAGTTTTGTTTAAGGACTACTGCTACATCTGCAAAAGAGCTGCCACCTGCCAGCGCGATGAAGAACTCAGCAAGATTTTTGCTGAAGTGAGAGATTCGGCATATGAAATAGTCGAAAGAAAGCAAGAGACCTCCTATGGGATAGGTCTGGCTCTGGTAAGAATAACCCAGGCAATTATGAATGATGAGAATGCTATTTTACCCGTTTCCTCTTTAGTTGAAGATTACTTAGGGATAAACGATATATATTTAAGCCTTCCCGCTGTAATCAATAAAGAGGGTGTAAGAGAAGTTTTGAAGATTGAGCTTAACCCACAAGAAAAGCAGGCATTTAAGAATTCCGCAGATGCAATAAGAAGGGTGATAAGAGAAACAGGTTTGTAGACTTTTCTGTCATTTCTTGACTGAAGGGATAAAGGACGAGGAGATGTTCTGAGGATTTAATAGAGGAGGAGGTGAAAAATGGCGAAGTTTAAATGTAGTATATGTAATTATGTCTTCGACGGCGAAAATGCGCCGGATAAATGTCCTCGCTGTGGCGCACCAAAGGATAAGTTCGTAAAGTTGACAGATGATAAAGCAAAACTTGTTGATAAGGCGAGGTGCACAAATCAACTCCATATGGGCCTGGCAGCTGTATTGGACCAGGTGCATTCTATCGCCGAGACAGGCATCAAGGATAATCTAGACCCGGGGTGCGTAGCTATATTTACGAAAGCAAGGGATGAGGCAAGACTATTGAGTCAATTTATCAAGGCTGAGATAGAAGTCCACATAGGCAAGGGCAAATGGGGATGATTAATCGGGTTAGTTCTTTAATGAATTAAGGGTGAATTATGGAATCAAAAAAAGCACTACTTCGTAAATCTGAGTTTCATGGAAGGAAGTGAAATTATGGGAAAGGCTATAAAAGGAACCAAAACAGAGAAGAATTTGCTGGCATCTTTTGCCGGAGAATCGCAGGCAAGAAATCGCTATACTTATTTTGCCAGCGTGGCAAGAAAGGCGGGCTATGAGCAGATAGCGGCAATATTTTTAGAGACTGCTGATAATGAGAAAGAACACGCCAAGAGGTTTTTTGAACTTTTAGAAGGAGGAGATGTAGAAATTACAGCTTCCTATCCAGCTGGGGTGATAGGAGACACAGCGGCAAATCTGGGAGCAGCAGCAGCCGGAGAGAACCTTGAATGGACAAAACTTTATAAACAGGCAGAAGAAGTAGCGCGCCAGGAAGGTTTTGAAGAAATAGCCGTTCAATTTAAGGAAATAGCAGAAGTAGAAGAACAGCATGAAATACGATACAGAAAATTGCTTAAGAATGTAAAAGAGGGCAGGGTGTTCAAAAAAGATACCGTGGTTAAATGGAAATGTCGTAATTGTGGGTATGTCCATGAGGGAAAAGAGGCACCTGAAGAATGTCCAGCTTGCGCTCATCCGCGAGAATTCTATGAGCTTCTTTGCGAAAATTACTAAAAGTTCTGGGGGAAGTTCTGGGGACACAATACTTAATTATTGAAGCCCGGTCCTGAACTTTTGAAAGTTCTGCCCAAACTCCCGTAACAGTATAACAATAGGCGAGCACGACTGGGATATTAGATGTTGAAAAAACTGTGGTCGAATTTTGGAGATAATGGGGAAAATATTGAAAAAGCGAAAGGTGATAGGATAAGATAATTAAGTATTGTGTCCCCGGAATTATTAGCAAAAGAATGGAAATTGCTGGAGAGTGAATCTTTGTCAGAGATAAGCAAGGAGAATTTGGGGAAAGCATTAGAACTGGAGATAGATAATACAAATTTTTATAAAGCGGTATCTGAAAGGAGCAAAGACGTTTATGTTTCCAGTATGTTTAAAGGTTTATCAAAAGTTGAAAGAGAACACGCCTCAGTCATATGCAAACATCTAAAGATAGAGAAACCAGATTCAAAAGCAGGGTTAGATAAAGCAGTCGATTCTGACCGGGAGAATATAGAAGAGGCCAACAGGAGAGAAAAAAGGGCAGTTAAATTTTACACAGAAGCAAGAAATCAAGCCACGGAGGAAGAGATAAAGGAATTCTTTAAAGCCTTGATGGAGATAGAGTCAGACCATATAATACTAACCAAGTAGAGACGATGATTAAATTCGAAACAGAAGTATTAGATATAGTACAAAGAACCCATAATGTAAAAAGCTTCCGCTTTAAAATAAAAGAAGATGTCAATTTTAAACCAGGGCAATTCTTTTTTGTTACAATAAAAATTGATGGGGTAGAGAGGACGAAACATTTTTCTTTTTCCAATTCTCCTACGGAGAAAAGGTACGTAGAGTTTACTAAGAGAATAACCGATAGTGAATTTTCCCAGGCCTTGGAAAGATTAAAAGCCGGGGATTGGACGAGATTGAAGATGCCTTATGGTTCTTTCACATTTGAGGGAGAATATGAGAAAATAGCCTTTCTTTCAGGAGGCATTGGCATAACTCCCATAAGAAGCATATGTAAGTTCACCACAGATTCAATGTTGCCCACAGACATGGTGTTACTGTATGGCAATAACAGAGAAGAAGATATTATATTCAGGCAGGATTTAGATAATATGCAGTCAGTTAATAAGAATCTGCGCATAGTTTACACTTTAACCTCCTCAGATATAGACAGAAAAATCTGGAAAGGCAGAACTGGTTATATAGATGATACTATGATAAAAGAAGAAATGCCGGATTATACAGAAAGAATCTTTTATATCTGTGGACCTCCCAGGATGGTAGAAAGTTTAATAAATATTTTAAGAAATAAATTAGGCGTTCAACAAGATAAAATCAAAATAGAAAAATTTTCAGGATATTAAAGGAAAACGAGATGCTTAAAGATCCTGTTTGTGGGATGGAAGTCAATCCTCAAGATGCGATTAAATTGGAAAAGGATGGAAAAACTTTTTATTTTTGCAGTGAGCACTGTAAAAATAAATTTCTAGGCAAAGATGAAATGAAAATTGATCATAAAATGCATGCTGCACATAAACATGCAGAAAAAGGACACGCTGCTCATCACGCTCATATGGTTGAGGATTTCAAAAGAAGGTTTTGGATTTCTTTAATTGCTACTATTCCTGTCTTAATTCTATCTCCTCTAGTTCAGTCTCTATTGAGATTCTCATTAAAATTTCCCGGCGATAAATTCGCTCTCTTTGGAATTTCTACATTTGTTTATTTTTATGGTGGCAGGCCATTTCTTAAGGGCATAGTTGAGGAATTAAAAAGAAAACAGCCAGGCATGATGACGCTTATTGCCCTGGCTATTACGGTTGCTTATGCTTACAGCTCGGGCGTTGTTTTTGGAATCAGGGGAAAGTTTTTCTTCTGGGAGTTAGTTACTCTTATTGACATTATGCTTTTGGGTCACTGGATTGAGATGCGCTCAGTGATGGGTGCCTCTCGCGCTCTGGAAGAGTTAGCCAGACTTATGCCTTCTCAGGCTCATTTAGTTTTAGATGACGGCTCAGTGAGAGATATTAAACTTGAGGAGTTAAAGAAAGGCGACAAAGTTCTTGTCAAACCGGGAGAGAGAGTTCCTGCTGATGGCCGAGTAATTGACGGTGATTCAGAGATAAACGAGGCTATGATTACCGGCGAGTCAAAGCCAGTCAGTAAGGAGGCAGGCAACAGTGTCATCGGTGGGTCTGTAAATGGAAGCGGCTCTCTGACTATACAGGTGGAAAAGACGGGAAAAGATTCTTATATATCCCAGGTCATTGAACTTGTCAGGACTGCAAGTGAAAGTAAATCCAGAGCCCAGAGTTTTGCTGATAAGGCTGCTTTCTGGCTTACGCTTATCGCTATAACAGCCGGCACAATTACACTTATAGCCTGGATTATTTTGGGTAAAGAGTTTGTGTTTGCCCTGGAGCGTATGGTAACCGTTATGGTTATTACCTGCCCTCACGCTTTGGGTTTAGCTATACCCCTGGTTATAGCAGTTATTACAGCGCTATCTGCTCAAAATGGTCTTTTAATAAGGAATCGAACTGCTTTTGAGAGCGCTCGCAATTTGCAGATGATTGTATTTGATAAGACGGGAACACTGACAAAAGGAGAATTCGGCGTATCAGACATAATCAGTTTAGGGGATTGGAGTGAAGATGATTTATTGCGCAAGGTAGCATCTGTAGAGATAAATTCCGAACATACTATAGCAAAAGGGATAGTTAAAAAAGCCAAAGAGAAGAATCTAAAGTTGTCTAAAGTAGAAAAATTTGAAGCCATTGCTGGAAAAGGAGCAAAGGCGCAAATTGAGGGAGAGAAGATTTTTGTTGGAAGCAAAGGCATATTTGATGTAGCCAATGTTAAATCAGTAGAAGCAGAAAAGAAAATGGAAGAGATTGCCTCGCAGGGCAAGACGATAGTCTTTGTTATTTCTGGCAAGAAAATTCAAGGCATCATCGGCCTTTCTGACATTATCAGAGATGAATCTAAAGAGGCTGCAGGGAAGCTGAGAGATCTTGGTTTGGAGATGGCGATGATCACCGGCGATAATAACGCAACAGCCAAGTATGTAGCTGGTCAACTCGGACTGGATACTTATTTTGCTGAAGTTTTACCTGACAAAAAGTCAGAGAAGATAAAACAACTGCAGAGACAGGGTAAAAAAGTAGCTATGGTTGGTGATGGGGTCAATGACGCCCCTGCTTTAGCTCAGGCTGATGTGGGCATAGCCATAGGAGCAGGTACGGATGTCGCTGTGGAAACAGCTGATGTGATTTTGGTCAAAAATGACCCAAGAAATGTGGTTGATATTATTGCTCTTTCCCGTGCTACACAGCGAAAGATGGTGCAGAATTTAGTTTGGGCTACGGGATACAATATTTTTGCCATTCCTTTGGCTGCTGGAGTACTCTATAAATATGGAATAATTTTAGCACCCGCAGTTGGCGCCCTGATAATGTCTTTAAGCACAATTATTGTTGCTATTAATGCCAGATTGATTTCTTATAAAAGGACATGAAATACATAGACCTTATTATTTTCGATTTAGATGGCACACTGGTTGACTCCAGAGATGACATAGCCAATGCTGTTAATTTTACTTTGAAAAAAATTGGCCTTAAAGAGAAAAGTATATCAGAAATAAGTTCTTATATAGGCACAGGTATAGAGGATTTGATAAGAAAATCGTTGGGTAATAAACAGGAAGCTCTTCTTACGAAGGCCCTATCCGTGTTTGAAGAATATTATAGAAAACATTCTACAGATAACTCTGTTCTCTACCCAAACGTGAAGGAAATTTTAGAATATTTCAAGAATAAGAGAAAGGCAGTTGTAACTAATAGAAATTATGAATTCGCTCTAATTGCACTAAATAAGTTAGGTATATATGATTATTTTGAAGATGTTGTAGGAGGAGATGACATAGGTTGTATGAAACCTTCTTCATGTCCTTTAGACAGGTCGATGAAGAGGCTTAATGCAAATAGAGAAAAAGCTATAATAGTGGGTGATATGGATATAGATATAATAGCCGGCAAGACAGCTGGTATCATTACATGTGGCGTTACTTACGGAATAGGGGAAAAAGAAGATATAATCAAAGCAAAGCCAGATTTTATTATAGATGATATAATCAATTTAAAGAATATAATCCATTAAGCTGGTATCTTCAGTCCCTGTGGGGAAAGGGATAAAGTGAGGTTCTCCCCAAAAGGGAGATGAAAAGGGGGTGTCCTATGGCAGTAGAAAACGTAGGGGAAAAGTACAGATGCAATGTATGTGGTAACGAAGTTACTGTAACAAAAGTAGGTGGCGGTGAACTTGTTTGTTGCGAGCAACCTATGGAAAAAATAGAAGGTTAAGAAGTGAAAGTATTAGGGATAAACGGCAGTCCCAGAATAGGCGGGAACACAGATATTCTCCTGGATAAGGTCCTGGAGGGAGCCAGAAGTAGAGGAGCTGAAACAGAAAAAGTTATCTTAAATAACCTCAAATTTTCTCCTTGCCAGGAATGTGAGAACTTAAGAGATGATGGCTCCTGCATAATAGAAGATGATATGCAACCACTCTACAAAAAGATAAAAGACGCAGATAGTGTAATTTTAGCCTCACCTATATTCTTTGGAAGCCTTAGCGCCCAGACAAAGATGATGATAGACCGTTTCCAGTGCATTTGGAGAGCAAAATATATACTGAAAAAAGATATCTTTAAGAATAAAAGAAAGGGTGGCTTTATTTCTGTAGAGGGAACCACAAGAGAAGATTTTTTTCATAATGCGAAATCAATCGTCAAAAATCTATTTGCCACGATTGGTGTGGATTATAAAGAAGAGCTTTTTTGTTCAGGTGTTGATGAAAAAGGAAGCATATTGAAATATCCGGAAGTTTTAAAAAAGGCATTTGCATTGGGAGAAAGAATTGCTCTTGGTTAAACTAATTTTAAGAAAGGGGGGAGTAACGTGGTGAATATATTTGCAGGAAGTGAGATAGTAGAATTGGGAATTCAGATTGAGAAGAATGGTAGAGATTTCTACAATGCGTTGGTGGAGCAATTAAAGAATCAAAAGGCTAAGGAGACGTTCAAATATCTGGCAGGCGAAGAAGAAAAACACATAGCTGTTTTTCAAAATATATTAGATTCAGTGCACAAATATGAACCGCCAGAGTCATATCCGGGAGAATATTTTGCATATATGAATGCTTTAGCCAGGGACTACGTATTCACCCAGAAAGACAAAGGTAGAGAGATAGCCAAAAATGTAAAGGGCGATAAAGAAGCTATCAGCCTGGGTATAGGATTTGAGAAAGATTCGATTATTTTCTATGTAGGGATGAAGAAGGTAGTGCCAGAATACGACCATAAGATAGTCGATCGGCTAATTACACAGGAGCAAGACCATCTAAGACAGTTGTCCGAGCTAAAGGAGAGCCTGTAATTTAAAGGAGGTCAGTATTGTGGATAAAAAAGTTAAAATCTACAGCACCCCTACCTGTCCATTTTGCATGATGACCAAGAAGTTCTTAAAAGAGAACAATATTGATTTTGAGGATATCGATGTCTCCACTGACCAGGCAAAAGCACAGGAGATGGTTCAGAAGTCAGGCCAGATGGCCGTACCTGTTTTGGACATCGATGGCGAAATTATAGTGGGATTTGATAAGGAAAAGATAAGAAAAGCATTAGGGTTATAACCCTGTGGGAGATAATAGTAAAATGTTCGATTTAATCATTATTGGGGCAGGGCCAGCAGGTATAACAGCCAGCGTCTACGCTGCCCGAAAGAAAATGAACTTTTTAGTTATTACCAAAGATATCGGTGGGCAGGCGGCGTGGAGTGGAGACATAGAGAATTACACAGGTTATCAATTCATTACCGGTCCTGAGTTGACGGGCAAGTTTGAGGAACATATGCGAAAATATAGTATTGAATTAAAAGAAAATGAAGAAGTGTTAGAATTAAAAAGAAAAGATGACGGGGTTTGGGTTAAGACTGACAAAGCCACCTACCAAGCAAAAACAGCAGTAATTGCCTCTGGCAAGAGGTCGAGGGAACTTGGCGTGCCCGGGGAGTTGGAATTTAAAAATAGGGGACTTACTTACTGCGCTACTTGCGATGCCCCTCTATTTGCTGAAAAGGATGTAGCAGTCATCGGGGGAGGAAACTCTGCTTTAGACGCAACCCTACAATTGATTCGGATAGCCAAACATATCTATCTTATCAATATCACCTCAGCCCTCACTGGAGATGCGATAATGAGGGAGAAAGTACGTGAAAGTAAAAAAGTATCTATCTTAAATAACACCCGGGTCACAGCTGTTTTGGGAGATAGGATGGTCAGTGGAATTAAAATAAAAAGAGAGGATAAGGAAGAAACACTGCCTGTGGAGGGAGTTTTTGTGGAAATCGGTCTTATCCCTAATTCTGAATTTGCTAAAGAATTAGAAAAGAACGAACTGGGTGAGATTAGGGTAAACTGTCGTAGCGAGACCAATATCCCGGGCATTTTCGCTGCCGGTGATGTTACTGAAGTGCCTGCAAAACAGATTATAGTAGCAGCAGGAGAAGGGGCTAAAGCGGCACTGAGTGCTTTCAGATACTTAGCCCAACACAAATAAGA
>DATKVN010000080.1 GCA_035530055.1 bacterium
CAATAATCCCCACTCTTAACATCTCAGAAATACCATCCAGAATTCCAGAACCACATATCCCCAGAGGAGCTCTGTCATCTATTGTAGCAACGTTAACACTTAAACTCTTCGAATTGATATTAACTCTCTCTATCGCTCCAGGAGCTGCCCTCATCCCATGTCTAATGTGTGCTCCCTCAAAGGCAGGTCCTGAGGCACAGGAACAAGATATAATTCTTCCTTTAGTTTTCAACGCTATCTCGGTATTTGTTCCAATATCGATGGCTATTAGATTCCCTTTTTTCGTTTCGATTCCCGAGGCTATGAGCATAGCTAAATGGTCAGAGCCAACAAATCCTGCAATGGGAGGTGGAAGATAGATATATCCCCCTGAAGATATTTCCAAACCCATTTCACTCGCTTTTATTTCCAGGGACTCGCCCATGGCCATGGCAAAGGGAGCCCGTCCCAGCTGCTTTACCGGGAGTCCTAAAAAGATGTGGTGCATAGCAGTATTGCCCACAAGAGTCACTTCCAGAATGTCTCTATGCTTTACCTTGCTTTCTCTACAAATTTTCTTTATTGCAAGATTGATGGCTTTGAGAACCTCGCTTTTCAATTTTTTCAAATTAGTTTTGGTATTGCCTGCGTAATGAATTCTCGACAAGACATCTTCGCCATAAGCAATTTGGGGATTTGTAATCCCGTAAATATTTATGGACTCACCGGTTAGCAAATCGACTAAATAGAAAGCTATCTTGCTCGTGCCCAGATCAATCGCCATACCCAGGCTCTCCTTCGTTCTGTTTCCAGGTTCAACTCCGATTATTTCGCTTCCTCTCACAATGGCGGTAATCGACCAATCGGAGCCTCTCAAGGTAGGTCTAATAATGTTCAACACTTTAGAATCTGCACTCTCGACTTTAACATTATATTTTCTCTTCAGTTCTTCTTTAATCCTCTGCAAATAGGACCTTGTATCCGAGAGAGTTACCCGGGGAAGCCGGAGAAAAAACTTTCTCACAAGAGGGGACGGCTTGACCTTAATCTCCTTTCCCCAAATCTGCAATTTCTGCTCTTCGGTTACGGATGAAGGCGGGACATATACCTGTGTATCTTCTCTTACGGTCGTGCGGCAAGCGAGTCTGTAACCTTCGTCTATCTCATCTTGAGTGAAAAGTTTCTTCTCTATTGCGGTAGGCTCATTAGCCGGGTTGACCATCACTTTACACTTCCCGCACTTACCTTTCCCTCCACAAAGAGATTTTAAACCCACACCCGCCTCCCTGGCGATATCCAAAAGGAGCCGGGGTCTATTCTCCATTACTCTTTTACCAATTGGACTGAACTTTATAGTAAACTTCATTTCCTTTTCTCTTGCTGGATTCCTTGCGAAAGCAAGGCATTCCCCTCCCTTTCGGGAGGACTCCAAATCCTGGATTCCTTGCGAAAGCAAGGCATTCCCCTCCCTTTCGGGAGGACTCCATTTTTCAATCCTTTTTGGTTTTCACTTTTTCCCTATAGTATTTCAAATATCTCTTACCATAGGAATCTCTTCCCGCCAGAAAATCGGAAGCGAGAATGGTCTCAACCATTCCCTTAATAGTGGGGTCGACAATAGCAGCATTGAGTCCTTGTGAAATAGCCTGTGATAGAAAAGATAAATTAATAATCTTCCTATCAGGCATGCCAAAACTTATATTGCTTACTCCCAGGACCGTTGCTACGCCCAGCTCTCGGGAAACCCTCATCAAAGTCTCCAGGGTCGCAGCTGCCGAATCTGTCTGGGCAGCCTGGGCTAAACACAAGCAGTCTATCACGATGTCCTCTTTGGGAATGCCATAAGATTTGGCAACTTCCATTATACGCTTTGCCACGGCGAATCTTTTGTCCGCTGACTTGGGAATGCCACTATCGTCCATAGTAAGCCCCACCACAGAAGCTCCGAATTTCTTTACCAGTGGCAGAACAGCCTTCAATGACTTTTCCTGACCTGTCACCGAATTTACCAGAGCTTTATAGGGATAGACCTCTAATGCCTTCTTTAGGGCTTCTGGATTAGATGAATCGATACAGACAGGAAACCCTGAAACCTCCAGAACCTTCAACACCGCCTTGGGTAAGATGGTAGTCTCATCAACGCCAGAGACCGCCACATTGACATCCAGAATATCCGCTCCTGCCTCTTTCTGAGAAAGCGCTTCCTGGACAAGAACATCGAACTTGCCCTTCGAAAGGTCCTCGGCAAGTTTTTTCTTTCCTGTAGGATTTATTCTTTCTCCAATTACAGCCGTGGGAAGACCTTCACCAAATTCTACTTTTCTATTCTTTGAGGTAACGATTGTTGCCATTCTTTCCTTCACAATCTAATGATTTTCCCCCTCTCCCCATGGGGAAGAGGATATAGGTGAGGGGGGAATTGATAATTTCATAAAAAAGGGACTCCGGAGAAAAAGAAATTGTACGTCACCGGAGCCCCTTATGAGGATTAACTTTTGAAAAACTCAGGATGAATTTACATCTTTAAGCTGATTCCTTCTCTTAAGCAGCTTGAACAAGAGTAGGTTTACCCACTGCTGCATTGGTGAGTTCTACACAGACTAAAGCCACAAGCATTCCTAAGGTCAGAGCTACAGCTAAGCCGATAGGACGCTGACCTCCTGTGGCAAAACTACTGGCAACCGTACCGAACATAATCGGGCAAACGTTCAGCCAGGTAGAATTCGCCAGCCAGACCAGATGCATTAGCAGAAATGGCGCACACACCACTAAAACAACTAAATTACCCGTCAGAGGCGGGGAAAGATTCCACCCGGAGAGATTTAACAGCCAGCCTCCAGGAACAAGAAACATATATGCCCAGAAGAATCCCGCAAACATGCTATAGAAAAATTTGGGAAAATCTTCCCTCTTGGCTCCTACGATGAAATATATGGGCATGGCCACAAAAGCTGCCCATACCACATTTTGACTCTCTGGAACAATCAATGGATAAATCATAAGGTAGAGAAAAGTAACAGGACAAAATATAAGGCTCAAAGCAGTCATCCAGGTCTTCATTGTACATTCTTTCATCTAAAAATCACCCCTTTCTAAATTTGATAGATAGTTACTTCTTAGCAAAGATGAATACTACCAAGCCTAAAGCTGCTACAAAGATCCCAAAATAGAGGTTGATAAGGAACATCTCAGCCACACCGAATGGGATTAGCCAGAGACCAGTCTTTTTACCCACAGACATCTACCTCACCTCCTTCAGCTTTTTAGCCAGCTCCGTTTTTTCGAGCTAATCTAACCCTAACCAATTTAACCTTGATTTTAACATACTACTTCTATTTCTGTCAAGTCAAAACTCTACAAGCCTTATTGGTAGTGTAGGGGTTTATGCCCGTAATGGTTTTGGTCGCGTAGGGGCGACCTTTATGGTCGCCCAAAGGCTCGTCCCCGTAAAAATTACGCCCATAAAGGGCTACACTACCCCCCCCTTTTTTTGGAGTCCTCCCGAAAGGGAGGAATAACCCCCGATTTCATCGGGGACTCCATAATTTTTCGAGAAAAACTGCGGAAGCGATTAAGAGTGTCCCTTTGAAGTATTCTATTCTTTAGCCCTTTTTCTTAACAAAAAGTAAGGGAAAAATGATGTCACTGGTACAACAGGGAATCATAACTGCCAAAACCATGTAAATGAACACCATTCCACCAACTGGAATCCACTCCGTTAACCCAAATGAGACCAGATAAAAAATAGAGGCCATACTGCTTATGAGCACATGGGCTGCATGAGAAAATATTGTGCTCCCTAACACAGTAGGCAGAACAAATCCCATAAATATACCAAAGAATAGAAAAGGTAAAACCAGCATTGGATCAGCAAGAATACAGATATGTAAGTGCATTTTAACACCTAAGAGATAGCCGGCAACAAATGGAATGAAAATATCACTGATACCACAAAGGCCTACCGCGCCAACAAAACCGATGGAGACTGCTTTAAGTATTTTCTTATCGTGTCTCCAGAACATTGCAGTAGTTACAGTAGCACTGAAAAGTATATGTAAAGGATGAAAAATATGGAATAAGTTTTGCGAGGCCTGGGGAAATTTTTTCGCCTCAATCAGCACTGTGAGTACTCCCAGTGCCATCATTCCCATAGCTACACTGAAAATTGTATACGGCAGGTGCTGTTGGAGCTCTTTCAAAATATGTCGAAACCGTGTCTTCATTCTATTTCTCTACTATCGTTTTTATTTTGTCCAATTCTTTCTTAATTGTCTTTGTCTTTTTCTTAGGAACCCGGTCAACTATTAATATCCCATCCAGATGGTCGATTTCGTGCTGCAATACACGAGCGAGAAGTCCCACTGCTCCTAACTGAACCTTCTCGCCTTCCCTGGTTAGCCCTTCCACTATCACTTCCTTTGAACGTTTTATTTCCAGACTAATTCCCGGGATACTCAAGCATCCTTCAGACATAGTATCTTTCCCTTGACGCCAGAGAATTTTCGGATTAACCAGGCTAACCAATCCATCTCCCACGTCAGCAACTATCACTCTCTTCAATATTCCTACTTGTGGTGCAGCCAGTCCTAAACCCTTATTCTGATACATCAACTTTGCCATATTGTCTATAAGTTTCTGGATATCTTCATTCATCTCTTTAACTTCTCGAGATTTCCTTCTTAAGACAGAATTGCCATATAGCCTAATTGTTACTGGAATCATTTCCTTTATCTCCTATTTAACAAACTAAACCTATTATACAAATTATTTAAGAACTTTTACAGGGAAACCCACATTTTAAGTTAAGTTGCCTTTTTCTCTTAGTACTACTTTTCAGAATTACATCACCCATTCTACAACCAATATCCTTGGCAATCACAGAACATTTCGCTTTCAATAGAAAAAATATCGGCTTATCCTGCTCTGATAAAGCCTCAAAGTTGCCTTGTCCCTTGCTAATGATCATCCTCGCATGTTCATAAAGTTTAAGAAACTCCTGTGAACAGAGTTCTAAAATTGCGCCGGGCGCATCCGAACCGCTGGATACAATCTCAGCTACTTTCTCTATACCACAGGCACGAGCATCTTCAACCAAAGCATCATTTATCACTGGCTTATCCCTCACCACATAAAAAATTTGCCTTCCACGAGGAGAATCCAATTTTCTAATCTCCTCAATCAAAACTTTATCAAAAACCACTTCCCCTGCATTATCTGCAAGGTAAAGAATCCGGTCCGCCTTATCCAAATCTTCTTTAAAATCTCCGTAATCAAAAATAGCAAAATCTCCCTTTAAACAATTTTCTATCTCTTCCTCAATGACAAAGTGGTTCGTCACGCCATAATCGATTACGTTACCGGCAATGGCTAACCTTACTGCAGTCAAAAGCCTATCATTTGAAGTTTCTATCTTTGTCTTTAAGTGAGGATAAAGTTCTAATGATTGTTTATTACTTTTCTCTTTGATTTCTTTAAATGGGTCTCTTTCCCCTGTTATTTTGCTGACAAGCTGATAAATAACTCTCCCCATCTCAGGAGGTGTACTATTCAATCCAATCTCCGGTATCAATCTGGATAGTTCATCCAGCACCTTTTTTTGAGTCATCTTATCTGCTTTAGATAATTTAGATGCCTCGAGCGCTTGTTTGAAAAAACATGGAATACATTCTAAATATGTCTTCATCCCCCAGACCTTTCTTTATCATATTAGACCATTTCAAATCTTCTCCGCACATACTACTGTGAAACCACTCTTAGTCAGTTTATCTGTTTTATCCTGTTCCAGAGGATTTTTATTTTTTGAGTTACTTTATTGTCTCTCCCCTCCACAACAGGAATGCCTTTAACCAATGTTTCAGTAACAGCCTGGTCAAAAGGTATTTCTCCTCCAATTTCTATGTTCGAGTCGAGGCAATATTTTTCTATAGCTCTTGAATTTTCAAGATTTAAATCATACTTATTTATACATACATATGTTTTCACCCCAAAATGGTGGGCAACTTTACAAACCCTTTCCATATCGTAAATCCCCGAGAGAGTGGGCTCAGTAACTACCAGCGCTAAATCCACACCAGTCAAAGAAGCTATTACTGGACAGCCTATTCCCGGGGGACCATCTATAATAACGAAATCCTTCCTCTCCCTTTCAGCAATCAATTTAGCATTTTGCCGAACCATAGTCACCAATTTCCCCGAATTTTCTTCAGCAATGCCCAATTTAGCATGGACCAGGGGTCCGTATTTTGTGCGGGAAACAAACCACTCTCCTGATAAATTATCTTCCATCTCAATTGCTCCCTCAGGACAGATATAACTACATACCCCACAACCTTCACAAGAGATCGGGTCTACAACAAAATTCTCTATAGCGTTAAAACGACATACCTGTTCACACTTTCCACATTCACTACACTTCTCTCTATCAATAATTGCTTTCTTCCCACCCTTGAAATCGTGTCTCTGCAAAACTTCTGGATGGAGAAGGAGATGTAAATCTGCTGCATCCACATCGCAGTCTGCCATAACTTTACTTTTAGCTAAAGCAGCAAAAGAAGCAGCTATAACTGTTTTTCCCGTGCCACCCTTACCGCTAATAACCACTATCTGTTTCATTTTCACTTATCACTCTCTTTCGTTACTGACTTTCTCCAATGCCACCAAAATCCTAAAGCTCTCCTCAGCAGTTTACAATCTTTTTAAATAGTTTTCTAAACTCTTGTATATATTTGGATTTTGCCTCTACGATAGGTATCCCCATTGAATAGGCAATGGCAATCTCTTTGTCAAAAGGAATGTGCATTAACACAGGAATCTTATAATTCTGGCAGTATTGCTCGACTTTCTCATCCCCTATATCGGCTCGGTTAATTACCACACCAAAAGGGATGTCCAACTTCTTTAATACCTCAATTGCTAAGATTAAATCATTTAGTCCAAACGGTGTTGGTTCTGTAACCAGGATACAATAATCGCTTCCTTTAATAGCTTCAATTACTGGACAGGAAGTGCCTGGAGGGACATCAATTATTACAGTTCTGGTGGGGTTTATGTGCTCTTTGACCGCCCTGATTAAAGAGGGCGAAAGAACTTCTCCAATGTTCAGTTTACCATGTATAAATTGTATAGCTTTAGATTCTCCGAATTCTATCACACCTATATCTTTATCTACTTCACTGATAGCCTTCTCCGGACAGAGAAGTTTGCATCCTCCGCACCCATGGCACAATTCAGGAAAGATCAAAACCTTCCCCTTCACCTCATTAGACACTCTTGTTCCAGTGGTGAGCGAGTTTTCTTTGTCGACCACTGTATCATTTTTTGAGCGCTTAATGGGGCTAACCACAGCAATAGCATTATAAGCACAAACTTGAGCACATTTACCACATAAATTACATTTAGCTTCATCAACCTGGGGCACAGGAATAGAGACAGTCTTTCTACTTTCAATCTTTGGTTTTAAAAATATATGCGCATCCGGCTCTTCTACATCGCAATCCAAAAATTGAACGCCATTTAAAGAAAGCGCAAGATTAGTAGATACCGTAGTCTTCCCCGTGCCTCCCTTTCCGCTCGCTATGGAAATAATCATTTATTCTCTAACCATCCTTGTACCACATTTAGAGCAATTTACAGAATAGCAAGGAACTCCTGTCTGATGGGGCACTTTCGTCCCACAGCTTGGACATACACATTGAGCAGCGGGTCCAGCACCGGGACGACTACCGCCCATTCTGCCTTTGCCACCGCCTCGACCCATCCCTCTTCCTGCTCCCCTACCCGGCCCAGGAGATTGAGAACCTTGCATGCCAAAATGTCCGGGCACAGTTGGGCCATCGGTTGATTTAATATCTTCTTTTTTGTATCTTTCGATAGCATCTTTTACCAAGCCCGTTACACCCGTAATAACCTTAATCCCTGCAGCTTGCAAAGTCTGAAATGCATTGGGACCAACATTTCCAGTCAAAATTGCCTCTACCCCTTTACCGGCAACAAGCTGTGCAGACTGAATCCCTGCGCCGCCGGTGGCTTGAATGTTCGGATTCTCAATCGCTTCAAACTCTTTTGTTTCAAGGTCGACGATAATAAAATATGGACATCTCCCAAACCTCGGGTCAACCTGAGCTTCAAGATTATTGCCCTGAGAAGTTACACAAATTTTCATCTTATCCTCCCTTATCAGGGATTATGTTCGCACTCCGTCTTATCTAAACCATATCCCTTTCCACTACCGGGTCTACAAAGGCTTTCTCCACCTTTGAGCGTGCCTTTTAAAATTTCGTCTATAACATTATCGACGTTGCCAGTCACTCCTAATATTGTCTTTATTCCCGCATCAGCAAAAAGTCCTGTTGCTCGCCCACCCATTCCGCCAGCGATAATGTACTCCACTCCTCTCTCCTGTAAAAATTGAGGCAAAAAACCTGGATGGTGTCCTGGATTGTCAATAACTTCTTTTTTGACCAATTTGTCTCCTTCAATTTCTACAATGGTGAAAGAAGGACACCGTCCGAAATGTGGAGATACAAAATTACCATCGGTAGATATCGCTATCTTCATTCTGCTAAACCTCCTTCGGTAACCACAAACCTTACCAGGAAGAGGATACTTAGCTAGCGTCGGTATCCCCTTCCTGTATCTTATTTCTTCTCCTCAGTGGCTGCCTCTTCTAATGTGCTGATGCGTTCATTAATGGACTGGAGTTCTTCCTGCATAGCTTTGGCTTGCTCTTTAAGCATATCCGCCTCTTGCTGGGGATTCATTTCTGAACCATATGGGTTCCCATAAGGTGCTCCATAAGGTGCTCCATAGGGTGCTCCATAATAACTTCCTTCATAAGGAACTCCGTAGAAACCTGCTCCGTAGCCACGGCCCCAGCCAAACCCAAAACCGCGTCCCCAACCACGGCCACGACCACCACCAAACCAACCTCTACCCCAGCCACGGCCAAAACCAAATCCACCCCTTCCAGGAATTGGGTTAGCATAGCCTGGCCCAGGGTAACCAGCACAAAATCCCGCAGCTCGACCTGTCATTGGTCCCATTCCCAAAGGACCCGTTCCATCTCCTCCTGGCATAACACTCACCTCCTTTCTATTGAAAGTAATACAAGTCATCGACATTTCTCGCATAATCCATAGAAATGGAGTTGATGCGTATTTATCTTAAAATTATACTTCTTAGACAAAGATTCTTCAATTTTGCTGAGGAGCTTCACCTCTTCATTAACGAAATCCGTATAGTCGATTATTCTTCCACATTTCGTACAGACCAGATGGTGATGGTGTCTCCATTGCGGCCCTTGTGATAGTTCGTATCGGCTCCGGCCATCGCCAAAGTCAAATTTGTGAATGATTCCCATCTGTTCCAGCAAGTCCAAGGTTCGATAAACAGTAGTTAAGCCAATCCCCGGATAAGTTCTGTGCGCTGCCAAATAGATATCTTCTGCACTCAGGTGTTTCGAACTCCGATTGAGAAGATCAAGAATGGCTTGTCGAGGAATGGTCATTTTACATCCCCAACCCCGAAGCTTACCATGCCACCAAGGTGGTCCTCCTAGCATTATTTCCCTCCTAAATGATATTGATAACCATTTCCATTTATATTATACCTTAACCCTTGTTTCTTGTCAAGTGTTTTTTTCGGAAAAAAAAGGGGACAGGCTACTTTTTCAGGCTAGCACTTCTTAGAGGATGAGATTAAGCAGTCCGCCGACGAGAATTGCAGAAAATATCATAATTACTGCTGACTTTGCCATATCTCTTACTCCCAGTTCCTTCACTAATACGGCAAACGTTGCTGCGCAGGGAAAATACATAGCTAAGACTACACTGGCGATTACCAGTTGTTTCAGAGTCAACCCCATCGGAACGAGCATGCCTATAGCTACATCCTTTCTTAAAAATCCAACGAGTAACGAAGCCACCGCACCTGAGGGAAGCCCAAGGATATTTTTTATCACCGGACCTGTTAACTTGCTTAAGAAATCTATAATTCCAAGCGAATACAAGATGTTCACAATAAATACCCCTAAGAGCATAAAAGGTATTGCTTCTTTCAAGAATCCTTTAACACGCATCCAGAGCTTCTTTGCCAGCGCCCCAAAATAAGGAATTCGATAAGGTGGTATCTCCACGAATATTTCCGGACTTTCTCCTTTCAATAAACGATTCATCAAAACCCCAATCACAAGCCAGACT
>DATKVN010000081.1 GCA_035530055.1 bacterium
TAGTAATAAGTCTGTTCCTGTTCCTTGCGTCTCTTTTGCCATAGTGGAAGGAAAATGCGATGGCGGGGTAATGGTTACTGCCTCGCATAATCCTCCACAGTTTTGTGGTATTAAATTTAAGGCTCTCTACGGAGGCTCGGCGACTGAAGAAATTACAAGAAAAATTGAGAAAAATCTTTATGGTAACAAGGTCTCTGAGTCTGTTAATCCTGAATTGATAATTAAAGAAGATTTAATTCCTTCTTATCTTGCCAGATTGAAATCTTTTATCGATTTTGCTCTTATTAAAGATGCCGGTTTAAAAATTGTTGCTGACCCTATGTATGGCGTGGCAAGTAATTATATCGAAGAAATACTTAAAGACACAAATTGTAACGTAATTACTCTCCACACTCGCCATGACCCGCTCTTTGGAGGATTGAATCCAGAGCCGATAAATGAGAATTTAGGAGAGTTGGAAAAGAAGGTAAAAGAGATGAACGCTGACATTGGTCTGGCGACCGATGGTGATGCTGACAGGATTGCTGTAGTTGATGATGAAGGGAATTATCTTACTCCTCACCAAGTCTTTCCTCTACTGCTTCTCTATCTGGTAAGGGAAAAAGGAGAGAAAGGCAAAGTTGTTCAGACTATCTCCCTGGGTTATTTGAGTGAGAGGATTGCTAAGAAGTGTAATTTAGAATTTCAGGAAGTTCCCGTCGGTTTTAAGAATGTAGCGAATTTGATGTTAAAAGAAAATATCTTTATTGGTGGAGAAGAGAGTGGTGGATATGGATACCAGGGGTATATTCCCGAGAGGGATGGGTTATTGTCCTCGCTATTTTTTGTGGAGATGCTGGCAAAGACAAAGAAGAGACTCTCCACTCTGTTGAGAGAGATGGAAGAAGAGTTTGGAAAGTCGGTCTATGAGAGGGTTGACTTTGAATTGGCGAATACCAGGTGGGAAGGTTTAGAGAAAAAGCAATTTGTCCAGGAACTGTATAAGAGGGCACCGAAGAAACTTTTGGATATTCCTGTGAAAGAGATAAAAACATATGATGGAATTGAGTATATATTGGAAGATGATAGCTGGTTACTTCTCAGACCTTCTGGCACAGAGCCTGTTTTAAGAGTTTATGCGGAAACGGATGAGATTGGGAAGACAGAAAAGTTGCTTGCAATAGGGAAAGAAATCCTTTATAATGCTTGAAAACATCTGGTAGTGTAGGGTTTTATGCCCGTCCCGATAAATCGGGACGCCCATAAAGGGCTACACTACGATATTATTATGGAAATTGGGCTCCTGAGGTTAATACTATGAAAGCGATGGTTATGTCTGCGGGAATAGGGACAAGGCTGCGTCCGTTGACTTATAGCATCCCTAAGCCGATGTTTCCTATTGTGAATAAACCTGTTCTCGAACATGTTCTCGAACTCTTGAGGAAACATAATATTAAAGAAGTGGTTGTAAATCTTCATGCCCATCGAGCGATGATACGTAAGTATTTTGGAGATGGTTCAAGATTAGGTATGAAGATAAACTATTCTGAAGAGAAAAAGTTGATGGGGACAGCGGGTGGGGTCAAGAAGGTAGAACGTTTCTTTGACGATACTTTTCTGGTGATGAGTGGTGATGGTTTGACTAATATTAACTTAAGTGATGTTATAAACTTTCACAAAAAGAGAAAAGCTTTTGGCACTATGGTTCTTAAACGCGTGGACAGTCGCTTTGAGTATGGTATTGCCCTGACAAAAAGGGGAGGACAGATTAAGCAATTTGTGGAGAAGCCTAACTGGAGCAGCGTGTTCAGTAATAAAGTGAATACAGGCATTTATGTATTCGAGCCAGAAGTTTTTCGCTATATTCCCAAGGCAAAATTTTATGATTTTGCCAGGGATGTATGGCCGAAGCTTTTAAAGCGAGGAGAACGGATATTTGGTTATGAGGCAGAAGAATACTGGTGTGATATTGGCAATTTGTTCGAATATCGCCGGAGCCAGAACGATGCCCTGGAGGGCAAAATAAAATTAGACATCCCGGGAGAAAGAAAAAATAAGAATATCTGGATAGGTAAGGGCGCTCAAATAGCTCCTGGCGTGAAAATAAAAGGTCCCTGCGTAATCGGGAAAAATTGCCGGCTCAGGGAGAACGCTTCCATCGGAGAGTTTAGCACAATAGGGAACAACAGCATAATTGGAGAAGGAGCGAGATTGAGAAATTGCATTCTCTGGAATGGTGTCCATGTGAAAAAAGATGTTGAATTGGTGAATTGTATTATCGGCAATAATGCCGAGATATCCACGAATATATCTGTTTATGAAGGCTCGGTAATTAACATACGAGAATAAATGAAATTTATAAGGGAGGGGAAGAGTGAATAAAAGAAATTTCTTTTTCACTTCAGAATCTGTTACTGAAGGGCATCCAGATAAAATTTGTGACCAGATTTCTGACGCTGTCTTAGATGATGTCATCAAGCAAGACTCCCGAGGAAGGGTTGCTTGTGAGACATTTATAACTGTAGGGCTGGTATTTGTGGGAGGAGAAATAACCACAAAAGGCTGGGTCAATTTGCAGAAATTGGTGCGTGAGCTGCTGACAAATATTGGCTATACTAACACTATGTATGGATTTAATGCCCACACCTGTGCTATCTTAAATGCTATTGGCAGGCAGTCAGAAGATATTGCTCAGGGAGTGGATACTGGTGGAGCTGGTGACCAGGGAACAATGATTGGTTATGCCTGCGGTGAAACTCCTGAACTGATGCCCTTGCCCATTATGTTAGCCCATAAGTTGACACGCAAGCTGGCTGAGGTCAGAAAGAAGGGTATAATTAATTATTTAGGTCCTGACGGAAAATCACAGGTGACAGTAGAATACCAAAATGGAAATCCGGTTGTGGTTGACAGGGCAGTTATCGCTGCCCAGCATACGGAAGAGGTGGTGGATAAGACGGGGAAAAAGATGACAGAAGAGGCAAGAAAAGAAATTACAGAAAAAGTTATTATTCCTACTCTCGGTGAATTTTATGACCCCGAGAAGACCAAACTCTTTATTAATGAGACGGGAAAATTTGTTATCGGTGGTCCACAATCAGACACGGGGATGACGGGAAGGAAGATTATTGTAGATACATACGGTGGTATGGCTGCCCATGGTGGCGGCGCTTTCTCCGGTAAGGACCCGACAAAGGTTGACCGTTCTGGCTCGTATATGGCCAGGTATATTGCCAAGAATATTGTAGCTGCCGAGCTGGCTGATAAATGCATGGTTCAATTAGCATACGTTATCGGTGTGGCCGAGCCCGTCTGCGTAGATGTTAACACATTTGGAACGGGAAAAGTGCCTGAGGAGAGACTGATGGAGCTGGTCAAAAAACACTTCGCACTTACACCCCAGGGAATGATTAAGATGTTAAATCTCCTGCGGCCGATATATCAGAAAACGGCATCCTATGGACATTTTGGGAGAGAGGAAGAAGAATTTACCTGGGAAAGAACGGATAAAGCAAAAGACCTGAAAAAAGAAGCTTGAAATGTAGGGTTTCGATCTGGTAGTCGGGCTTGTCCCCGAGCCCGACAGAAACTCTGGGTCAGGGACGACCCAGAGTACCTGGGAGGAATTTATTTATGAAATACCATATAAAGAATGTAAAGCTTGCCCCGGAAGGGAAGTTGTGTATTGAATGGGCCGAGAGGGAAATGCCTGTCTTGAGATTAATCAGACAGAGGTTTAAGAAAGAGAAGCCATTAAAGGGCATGCGCATTTCCTGTTGCCTGCACGTTACCAGTGAAACGGCCAATCTGCTCAATACTTTGAAGACTGGCGGAGCAGACGCGGTTCTCTGCGCCTCAAATCCCCTTTCCACTCAGGACAGAGTGGCAGCGTCACTGGTCAAAGATTTCAGGATTCCCGTTTTTGCCATCTGTGGCGAAGATAAGAAAACATATTACCAGCATATCAGGGCAGCCTTAAATCATAAACCCCACCTCACGATGGACGACGGCGCTGACCTGGTATCCATCTTACATTCTAAGTCTGAGCGTGGAGGAACTCTTATAAAGAATGTAATTGGTGGGAGTGAAGAGACTACCACAGGAGTGATCCGCTTGAGAAGTATGGAAAGTTCCGGCGTGTTAAGATATCCCGTCATTGCAGTAAATGATGCCCAGACCAAGCACTTCTTTGACAATCGCTATGGCACAGGACAATCTACTATTGATGGGATAGTTCGGGCAACCAATATCTTGTTGGCAGGAAAGAATTTTGTTGTCTGTGGTTATGGCTGGTGTGGAAGGGGAGTGGCAATGAGGGCAAAGGGAATGGGTGCCAACGTGTTGGTTACCGAGGTAGACCACCTAAAAGCAATAGAAGCAGTGATGGATGGATTTCGGGTAATGCCCATCCTGGAAGCTGCGAGGATTGGAGATATCTTTGTGACTTTGACTGGTGATATTAATGTGATTAGACCCAACCATTTCCGGCGCATGAAAGATGGAGCGATAATCTGTAATTCCGGACATTTCAATGTAGAATTGGATATTGAAGGTTTAAAAAGAATCTCCAAAAAGAGAAGGAGAATTCGCCAGTTCGTAGAGGAGTATACGCTACCTAATGGCAGAAGAATAAATCTTCTGGCAGAAGGGAGGTTGGTCAATCTTGCTGCTGCCGAGGGACATCCAGCCAGCGTAATGGATATGAGTTTTGCCAATCAGGCTTTGTGTGCAGAGTATCTGAGTCGCCGGGGCAAGAATTTGGCAAAAAAAGTCTATCCAGTTCCCCAAAGTATAGATAGAAAAATTGCCCGCTTGAAACTGAAAACAATGGGAATAAAAATTGATAGCTTAACAGGCGAGCAGAAGAAATATCTCTCCTCCTGGGAAATGGGAACCTGAGAAGTTGTGAAAAAAGTCACTGACAAATTTCCAAACCTGTGGTAATATAGATTGTGAATTGTTGAGTCCTTACGGGTAGTGTAGCCCTTTATGGGCGTAATTTTTACGGGGACAAGCCCCTACACTACTTTTGATGGGTTCGATGAATCGAACCCCTACAAGAAAATACAAGAGGAGGAATCGGAATGAAAAAAATCATTAGTTTGGCAGTAGCAGTGTCAATGGTGGTGATTTTGAAAATGGGCGCTGTCCCTATTTTTGCGAGTTCATTTAAAATTTTAGGAACAAGACCTTTGGGAATGGGGGGAGCATTTGTGGCAGTTGCTGAGGATGCAGTTGCCCAGTACTGGAATCCAGCAGGCTTCGCACTTCAAAAAGGATTTGATATCCAGATTCCTGTGGGAGTGGGTGTAGAGACCACGGAAGGATTAGTTGATGAAGTAGACGACCTGAGAGAGGTAGCCGAGAAAGTAAGTGCGATTCAGGCGAAGCAAGAGGACGGTATCCTTTTGACCGCTGATGAGATGCGAGATTTCACTGCATCAATCAACCAAATGGATGACCTGAACAAACCGGGGTTGGGACTTATTCTGGATATAAACGGCGGGTTTAACATCAGGTATGGCAACATAGGAATCGGAGTAATTAACATAACCGAGTTGGGAGCAGACCCTTACCTCGACCTCGACCATATTGGACTGGGAGAGATGGATACAGATGCACTCGATGCTTTGTGTGTAGACATCGGTGGTTTAGGGGCCGGAGATGTGGAGGGATTGCTGTCTCCGGCACAAACAGATATTGCCACTGATATAGCAAATTCTTTGGATGATTTGGGTGTAGCTCCTACAGTAGGGGGATGGGATAATCAAGATATCGCTCAAGAATTGGTATCTGCTGGGGTTTTGGCAGGTCTTACAGATGCGGAGATAGCTACGGTTGCCGACCAGATTGCTATCGCTGCTGGTCTTGCCGTGCTCGGTTCAATTGAGGATAGTGGGTTTATTAATAATGAAACAAATATTAGATTGAATGGAATAATGCTTTTTGAAGCTCCGATTACCTATGCACTGGAACTGCCCTGGTTAAAGAACCTTTATGTGGGAGGCAATTTCAAGTTTATGTATGGAATGGTGGGGTTTGCCCAATTTGACGTATTTTCCGGAGAGGACCTCATGGGAGGTCTGTATGAAAATTATAATGATAATACTAAGAAGTCAAGCACAATCGGAGCGGATGTAGGTGCCCTTTATGATTTGAAGGAAAGTTTGGGAGTGAGATTTGGAATGGTTGTAAGAAACCTGAACTATCCTTCATTTAGTCAGCCAAAAGAAGCAAAAGAAGCTGGTTTAGACAAGTACGTTATAGAGCCACAGGTGAGGGTTGGAGCAGCCTACTGGCCTTTAAATTTCATAACACTTTCTGCAGATTTAGACCTGACCAACAATAAGACGGCTCTCAAGGGTTATGATTCGAGAATGTTCGGCCTGGGGGCAGAGGTGAATATTCTTAATAGGTCCTGGCTAAACCTTGCCCTGCGTGGCGGGTTTATGGATAATTTAGCTGAGAGTTCCGGGAGTATGTTCACTGCCGGACTCGGTTTAAATATCTTTCATGTCAATTTAGATTTTGCCGCGGCGATGAGTACTAAAAGCACAACGATAGCCGATAGCCAGAAGTTCCCTACTTCTTTAATCGGCTCATTTGGAATCTCAGTTAACTTCTAACACAAACTCTGGAGTCCTCCCGAAAGGGAGGGAAGACCTTGCTTTCGCAAGGACTCCAGAGTCTTTTGGAGTAGCGAAACTTGTTTCGCATTAATAACGCAGAGCAAGCTCTGCTACTCCAGAGTTTTGGATACCAAACAAAAATGGTGATGAAGAAAAAAATATCTTTTGCCTTCCTTATTTGCAATATTCTCCTCCTCTCGCAAAACCTCCTGGCAGAACCAATAAAAGAAGCATCTATTATCGACCTCAAAACCAATCGGAAAGTATCGGTAGTGGCTGCTGAAATCCTGGTAAAATTTAAGCCCGAGGTGGAAAAAGAGACCATAGATAAGATTAATAAAAAGTTTGGGGTAGAGATAAAGAAGAAACTGAGAATTAAGAATGTCTATCGCCTGAAGGTTCCCCCTGATAAGACTATTAATGAGATGCTGAAAAAATACAAAGAGGACCCCGATGTTGAATATGCTGAACCGAACTACATAAGAAAAGCTTTTCGGGATCCAAATGACACACTATATCCCGTAAGTCAGTGGGGAATTACCAAGATACAGGCGCCGCAGGCGTGGGACACCGAGACAGGGAAAGAGAGCGTTGTCATTGCTATCCTGGACACTGGCGTAGATTATGACCATGAAGATTTGGCGGGAAATATGTGGAACGATGGGGGTGGCAATTGTGGCAAAGATTTTGTAAATGGAGATGACGACCCTGATGACGACCACAGTCAAAGCCACGGCACGCATTGCGCCGGCATTGCCGCAGCCGTCACAAATAATGCTTTAGGAATTGCCGGTGTCTCCTGGAAGTCCAAAATTATGGCAGTGAAGGTTCTTGACGAGACCGGAGGCGGGACTTTGGGTTGGGAATTGGAGGGCATAGATTATGCTGTTGACAACGGCGCAGATATTATCAGTATGAGTTTTGGCACTATTGACTATCCTCCTATTCCCAACGGTCCAGAAAGGAATATGATAAACGATGCTTATAACAAAGGTTGCCTTTTAGTAGCTGCTTCGGGAAATGACAATCAGCCTTACGTTGCTTACCCGGCAGCGTACGATAATGTGATTGCCGTTGGGGCAACTAATGAGACTGATGAGCGTTGTGACCCCACAGATTGGCTTGCCGGCTACGGCAGTAATTATGGAGACGAACTGGACGTGATGGCTCCGGGTAACAATATTTTGAGTACTGTGCGAACGGATTTAGGTCCGCCGTTTTATGCCAATATGAAAGGCACGTCTATGGCTACGCCATTTGTTTCCGGACTGGCAGCTCTAATTCTTTCCTATCTGGGAGGGTTGGCGCCTTCTGACGTAAGGCGAATAATTGAGAAGACTGCGGACGACATAGGTGGTTCCGGCTGGGACCAGGAGACAGGATGGGGAAGGATAAATGCTTATAGCGCCTTGACTGCTTATTACGTGGCGGGAGAGATTGTCCATCTGGCAATGAATTATCCCAATCCATTCCGGCCGGCAGAGGAAAATTATACTACTATCTATTTCACTACCAATCGAGCTGTGGCAGATAAAAGTATTGGTATTTATAATTCAGCCGGGGAACTGGTCTTAGACGTAGAAGGGAGCAGCATATATATGGATAAGTGGTATGACGATGGATACGTCTATAAATACGAATGGGATGGGAAAAATGATTATGGAGATAGGGTGGCTTCTGGAATTTATATATATGTAGTTAATGCCGACGGTAGTAAGAAAACAGGAAAGCTTGCAGTTATAAAATAGGTAGTGTAGGGGTTTATCCCCGTAAAAACTACGCCCATAAAGGGCTACACTACATTTTATTATTTATGGACTTTTGAGATTAAGACGAGTCCTAAAATTCCGAATATAAGATTGGCAAACCAGGCAGCTAAAATAGGTGGCAAGATGTGGTTCTCTCCAATTGCTTTACCTACCGAGAACATCTGCCAGTAGAAAAAACAGATAAATAGACTGAGAGCAAATCCTCTTACCTTTCCACTCCTTGAAGTTTGCAAAGCAAAAGGAATACCCACGAGCATAATTATGAAACAGGAGAAGGGAAAGGATATTTTTGAGTGTAGCGCCACTTTTTCATTAATTGCGGGAATGCCATTTTTGGTTAGCTTTGCAATATAGTCTCTCAGCTCGAAATAGTTCATTTCACCAGGTTTTTTCTGCTTGCGCAAGAAATGGTCCAGGCGTTCCGGCAAATGGAAAATTCTTTCCTTAAATTTCTCTTCTCTTATTGTTCCTCCCTGCTCATGATTAAACTGGCGGAAAACTCCCTCATAAAATATCCAGTAATTGCCTTTCCATACGGCTTCTTTGGCATAGATTTGATTTATTAGAGCAGAGTTTTTGTCGAATTGGTCAACCGATACTCCTTTCATTAACTTCTTCTCTCCGTCGAGAAACTTTATGGTGTACATCCTTCCTTGTTCCCCGGCTATCACCAGGTTGTCCTGCTGTTGATAGTTTCTAATTTTTCGGTGTTTCACTTTTACGTTGTAGACGTAATCTACTTTTTGATTGGCGTAAGGCACGACGACTTCACTGAACAAGAGAGAGTCCATAACCAGGAACAGGCAGAGAACTAACAGAGGAGATAGAATTCTGTATAGGCTTATTCCGGAGGCTTTCATAGCTGTAAGTTCGTTATGGCGGGCAAGTCCTCCCAGAGAGAAAAGAGTGGCCAGAAGGACTGCTACGGGAAATGTCTGAACCAGCCATTCAGGTATTCGCCAGACGAGATATTCTGCACAAACCAGGAAGGGAGTTCCCAGGTCAATCCATTTGTGAAGCTGGTAAAATAATTCAGAAATTATCAAGAGAGAAGCAAAAGCAGTCACTCCCAGGAGAAATGGTTTCAAGAATTCATTTAATATGTAACGAGTTAAAATACGCATTTGTGTTTTCAATGAAATTGGATTTCCGGAGACTGGTCTGATTATGTTTGGAGTCCTTGCGAAAGCAAGGTTATTCCTCCCTTTCGGGAGGACTCCAGATTCAACTCTTTTTTGGGCGGCCACGGAGTGCCGCCCCTACATTGACGCGGAGCTTTCGCTCCGCTACTCCTTTCATTTATTTTGCCGTTCTGTAAATCATCCAGGTGCCGGCTATCCCTATTATCAAATTTGGCACCCACACACCGAAGAGGGGAGGGGTGATTCCCTTTTCTCCCAGGGTAATCCCTTCCACCAGGAGAAACCAGTATAACAGAAACAGGCCCAGGCTCAAGCTAAATCCAATCGATTTCCCCCCCTTGCGCGCTTTTATTCCCAGAGGAATTCCGATTAAGCAGAAAACGAATGAAGCAAAAGCCAGGGACCTACGTTGATGGTATTCCACTTCTAATGAATGAGTAGGGATATTATCTCGCTTCAGTTTTCTTATTTCCTGTAGAAGCTCGGATTTTTCCATCTGTCTGATTCGTTTCGCCGTGGGCGGCGGAGTCTGGGTGAGGTCGAGTGAAATATCGTAATTCTTAAAATAAGTTATGCTGTACTTATCGGGGTCATCTTTATCTTTCTGTTGGATGCTCCCATCAAATAACCGGAAAACTACGCGTTTTTCATTCGACACCATATTTCCGTGTTGGGCTGTGATTAGAGTGGGAAAACCGGCCTCTTCCATTTTATACATAATTATGCCCGAAAGTTTTCCTTTTTTTTGCTTAATCTTCTCTACGTATAGTCTGTAATCCTCTATTTCCAGGAAGGTGCGCTCTTCAAGTTTAAGTATGGGATTCTTTTGGACTATCTGGTAGTATAGTTTGTGGAATCGATTGTAAGAGCGGGGCGCTATCTGTTCGTTAAAGGAGACTAAAAATATACTGACAATAAAACTCAGAATAATGACAGGGAAAAAGATACTGTATAGACTTACACCCGATGCCTGGATGGCAGTTATCTCGTTATCTGAAGAGAGCCTGCCAAAACAGACAAGGGTGCCCGCCAGGATTGCCATGGGAATGGTGTAAACGAGAATGGAAGGTAATACATATCCGAGGATCTGGATAACTGATAGCAAGCTTACACCCTTACTAATCAGGAGGTTTATAGAATCGAATAATCTTTCCATAATTAAGATAAAGGTAAATATGAAAAGAGCAAGAAGGGTAGGAGGTATGAATTCAGTAATAATATAGCGATGTAGAATTTTCATTTTAATGGTAAGTCCAAGAAATAACCTAGAGTTTGTGTTTTTTCTATTTAATAGAATTATACATTATTCTATCGATTATATCAATTGTAAAATTGTGTAAAGATAGCCAATAGAGAAATGTAGCTGCAAAGCGAAACTTTGCCTTGTAGGGGCGACACTCTGTGGTCGCCCGAAGGAAGGGACGGCACGGAGTCCGTCCCCTACAGGGAAGGCAAAGCTTACGCTTTGCCGCTACAAGAGGGCATGTCGAAAGCGGTTGACAATAAAGGGAGTCTGTGATATAATCATTTTAGAAGCTACATAATTTATAGGGTCAGCCTGTCTTTTCCGAAAAGGCAAACTCCGAGAAATCGGGGGACGCAAAACCACAGTCCCGCACAGCGGGAGGCTGGGTTACCGAAGGAAGACACGTAGAGAACTATTTAGCCGCGAACCAGTGATTCGGATGCGGGTCGTACTTTTTTGGAGAAGACTGGGGAGCGGTTTTTTTATTGTAAATTGGGATTAAATTAGTTAAAATACCTTAAATTATTGGGGTCCCGATAGGAGTGTCAAGCGAAAGCTTGAATAAATACCTCCCTTTCGGGAGGATTCCAGGACTCTGGAGTAGCACCGCTTGCGGTGCGTTTACTTGCTCTGTGTTATTAACGCGAAACAAGTTTCGCTACTCCAAATCTTTTTTGATGAATCAAACCCCTACAACGAAGATTTAAAAGGAAAAATGTTACTTTCCAGAAAAACCATTCTATTGGTTTTGATTGCATCCATTGGACTTGCTTTAGTGAGTTCTATGGACGTTAGGGGTGGTGCACTCGAAGATTTTGATGCTTTTATAAAGGAAAAGGAGAAAGAAAAGGAATTTATCTCCTATAGTCAAGAAGAATGGAATAAGATGAGGGATGAGAAGGAGCAAGGAATATTTATAATTGAAGAAGAACTTTTGGCTCCGCCGAAAGTGGAAAAGGTAAAAGAAGTAAAACCAGAAGAGGAAGAAGCTGTTCCCCCTGTTCCCGGAGGGATTGGTATAATTCTTCCGTTTGAGTCGAGGTTGAGCATATCGGGACAGAAGAGGATCTCCATGAAGTATGGTGCTGTATTCTATAAGGATGAGGAGGAGAGGACAACTACTGGCACTCCCGCCGGGGTTACTGAAGGGTTTGATATGGACCAGGAACTCCAGGTGAAGATTAAAGGAAACGTGGGTACAAAAATTACGGTTAATGTAGACTATGATGATACTGTAGAGGATAAGAGAGATATCTCCGTGGTGTATAAAGGAGACCCTGATGAAATTGTTCAGGAGGCAGCATTCGGAGATATTACCCTGGAACTTCCCGCAACCGAATTTGTCGCCTATAAGAAGAGCGTATTTGGAGGGAAATTGAATATGCAGTATAAGGAATTTAAATTTATGGCTATCGGCTCGCAGACCAAGGGAATACCAGAGGAGAAGAAATTTAAAGGTAAGAGCACGTTTGAAAAAAGGGATATTAATGATACGTCGTATCGGCGACGAAAATATTACGAATTGTGGGACGATAAAAACATTCAAAGCGGGAGTGAACAGGTCTATATTGATGACCGGGATGGGACAAATAATCAGAATGGTGCCGAGATGATGGTGAGAAATGTTGACCTTCTACCCTTAACCGGCAGTGCCACATATTACGGATACTTTAATCTTCAGGTTCCGGGACAGGATTATACTATAGACTATATCAAAGGGATTATCACTTTCCGCAAGACTATTTATGAAAATTATGTCATTGCTGTGGATTATAAAGACTCCAGTGGTCAATTGATTTCGGTGGGCAATAACGGTTACCGCAAGATAC
>DATKVN010000082.1 GCA_035530055.1 bacterium
AACGGCCGATGCTTTTATAGATAAAGCCCAGAGATTTCATCTTTTCAGGCTCGAAGACGTTCCTTCCATCAACTATAATGGGAGCTTTCATCAGCCTCTTAATCTTCTTAAGGTCAAGTTTTTTAAACTCTTCCCATTCGGTGAGAATTACCAGGGCATCACATCCATTTGCTGTGTCGTATGAGTCTTTACAATAGGTAACTTCTTTCAGGATTCCTTTGGCAACTGGAATTGCTACCGGGTCATAAACTTTAATTTTTGCCTCTTCTTTCTGGAGCATTTGAATTATCTCAATTGAAGGAGCATTTCGCATGTCGTCAGTTTTGGGCTTGAAAGCAAGTCCTAAAATACCGATTGTCTTATCTTTTATATTCCATACGGCATCCCTAACTTTACCTACCAGAAGCTCCCTCTGCTGGTGGTTTATCTTTTCCACAACCTTGAGGAGCTCGAAGTCATAACCTAACTTCTGGGTAATTCCTACAAATGCCTGCAAATCTTTAGGTAAACAGGCTCCACCAAAACCAATCCCGGCATTGAGAAAATCCCGTCCAATCCTTTTGTCACACCCTATTCCCTCAGCAACTTTCTTTATATCGGCACCTGCCTTTTCACAAATATTGGCAATAGAGTTTATGTAGGAAACCTTCATTGCTAAGAATGAATTGGAGGCATGCTTGATTATCTCTGCACTCTCAATATCTGTAACGATGATTGGAGCATCGAGGGGCTGGTATAGTTCTCTCATAATCCTTTCTGCTTTCTTAGACTCTACTCCCAGGACGATACGGTCGGGATGCATAGTATCATACACTGCCGAGCCTTCACGTAGAAATTCGGGATTGGAAACAATGTCAAAATTGATACTTTTCTTATTATTCAATTTTACTGTGCGGGAAATCCACTTCCCTGTCTCTACCGGCACTGTGCTTTTCTCCACTATTATCTTGTAACCCTTCATTGTTTGAGCTACTTCCCGGGAGACAGCTTCAACAAAACAGAGGTCTGCCTCTCCATCCGGTTTGGGAGGGGTGTTAACAGCAATAAAGATAATTTCTGAATTGTTAACTCCTTCCTTGATATTCGTAGTAAAAGAAAGCCTTCCAGCACGGACATTTCTCTTTACAAGTTCTTCCAGGCCAGGCTCGTATATAGGCATCTCTCCCCTGTTCAAACTGGCTATTTTCTCTTCATTATTGTCCACACAAATCACTCTATTTCCCAATTCTGCCAGGCAAGCGCCGGTGACCAGTCCTACATGACCGGTTCCGATTATGCTCACCTTTTTGCCTTTTCTTTTCTTCTTAATTTTTTTCTTTTTGGACAATTTAACCATTCTATTTTTCTCCTTTATAAACGCAGACTGAAGTCTGCTACTCTTCCTAATCGCAGGCTGAAGCCTGCGACTACTCAATTTCTTTTAGATAATCTTTTAAAGCTTCCTTCCAGTGCCTCAGCGATTTCCAGCCCTGGAGTTTCCATATACTATTTTCCAGAATGGAAAACTTAGGACGCCTTGCCGGTCTATTTAGCTCCTCAGAAGTAATCGGTTTCACACGAACATCCGAGTCCTGAAGAATCTCTCTTGCAAATTCATACCATGAACATTGTCCACTATTTGTAATATGCCAGATTCCATATAGGCTTGCCCTGGTAGTGGAATCCTTGCGCTCTGTTCCTATAAGCTGAGCAATGGCCCGGGCGAGGTCTTTTGTATACGTGGGTGAACCTATCTGGTCATTTACAACTTCTATCTCTTTTTTCTGTTTTGCCAGTTTTAAGATTGTAGTTACAAAATTTTTCCCGTTTTTTCCAAAAAGCCAGGAACTGCGAACTATATAAAACCTACTTAAAAGAGATTTAATATATAATTCCCCCCAATATTTCGATTTAGCATAGATGCTTTGAGGGTCCGGTCTATCAAACTCTAAATATGGCTCGCCTTTCTCTCCATTAAACACAAAATCTGTGCTGATGTAGAGTAGCTCGGTATCGAATCTCTGGCAGGCAAGAGCAATATTGCGTGTCCCTAAAGCATTGACTCTAAATGCTAAGTCCCTATTCGTTTCGCACCCATCTACATCAGTATAAGCAGCAGAATG
>DATKVN010000083.1 GCA_035530055.1 bacterium
TTTCCCAAACCGGATAGACAAGATAGGGACTTGTAGGGGCTCGATTTATCGAGAAATATTTGGAGTCCGCCTGAAAAGGTCTGGAGTCCTCCCGAAAGGGAGGAATGGTTTAGCCCTTGCTTTCGCAACGACTCCATTATAGGAAGGTCTAAATAATGCCAACTTATGAATATTCCTGCTTAGATTGTGGTAATAGATTCGATATCTTTGCCACGCTGTCAGAAAAGGAAAAAGGACTTAAGGTGAAGTGCCCAAAGTGCAAAAGTAAAAAGACTTCTCAAGTCTTTGGCAATATCTCCGTAATAACCCCGGGAAAAAGCAAGGGGTCCTCTTCGAGCTGTCCTCCAGGATGCTCCTGTCCGTAAGCGCCTTTCTCGTCCAGAAATTAGAAGATGACAGAGAAAGATTACCTCCAGGCCATCTTGAATTTGAGTGTTCAAAATTTACTTGACAAATCTTGTTACATTATGCTATAATTCGCATAGTTGCATTAAAGCATAAAGAGGAGGTTGAAATGCAAGAACCTATAGTTAAAATGATAGCCGGTTATTTTCAAGCGCTGAGTCACCCGACAAGAATTGAGATTTTGCAGCTTCTTAAGAGTAAGGGAGAGATGTGTGTATGTGAGATAGTGGAGAAATTAGAAAAAGACCAATCCAATATCTCAAGGCATCTCAATGCACTTAGGACAGTGGGCGTTGTGGAATTGCGGGGCGAGGGCGTAAGGTCATTTTACAAAGTGAAACATAAAGATGTGGACAAGATTCTTGATATAGTCAAGTCTATTTTGCATGCGCAAGTAAAAGAAGGGCAAAAAGTTTTAGAGGCATTCTAACTTCTTAGAGAGGAGAATTTGTATGTTCTTCGATTTAATCTTTGCCGGGCTATTAGCCTTAAAAGAATACATTGCCGAGCATGTTGTAACTTGTCTTGTGCCGGCTTTTCTCTTAGCCGGGGCAATGGTGAGTTTCGTATCTAAAGAAACAATTATTAAGTACTTAGGCTATGCAGCTAACAAGCTAAAGTCATTTGCCCTAGCCAGCGTAGGTAGCTTCTTCTTAGCTGCCTGTTCCTGTACAGTAATTCCTGTTGCCAGTGGGCTATATTATAGGGGAAGCGGAATTGGACCTGCCTTTATTCTTTTATGGGTAGCTCCCGCAGCAAATGTTCTGGCGCTTTTATACACGGGTGCGATTTTGGGCTATGAAATGGTAGGTTCCAGAGTTATCTCAGCAATTCTTATGGCATTTATCGTTGGACTGATTATGAATTTTGTTTTCAGAAAGAGCGAAGAAAAAAGAATAATTAATAACAGCGATAACCCGAAAGGAAAAGTAATCGGGTCGCGTGACCTTATCCTGATCCTTTTGATTTTGTTAACACTGCTTTTGCCAAATTACCTGATAAGAAAAGGCCCCTATGTCCATAAAGTTATTGTCTGGGCAATAGCGACTATGATAATGATTATTTATGCTCTAAGAGTAAAGACAAAAGATGAATTAAGAAATTGGCTGCGCGAGACCTTCTTTTTTGTAAGGATAATATTTCCTTTACTTCTTTTAGGTGTTTTTATCGTGGGTATCATCGGAAAGATTTTACCGCAAGAGTGGATTCAGAACTATTTGGGAGGCTCATCTTTAGGCGCTTCGTTCCTGGCAACTCTAATTGGGGCGGTAAGTTATTTTGCCACTATGACTGAAGCGCCTTTTGTGGATACTTTAATGAAACTGGGCATGGGGAAAGGTCCAGCTTTGGCATTATTATTGACTGGTCCGGGTATCAGTCTTCCTAACTGGCTGGCAATAGCCAGAGTGTTTGGTGCCAAAAAGGCAATTTGCTATGTGTTGACGATAATTGCGTTGGGAACTTTTGTGGGTTGGTTTTTTGGGAACTTCATATTCTAAAAAGTTGAAAAGGAGAAAAAAAATGAAGATTGAAGTTGTAGGTCCGGGATGTCCAAGATGTAAAGCGACAGAGAAAAATGTAAACGAGGCTCTTAAGGAATTGGGTATCGACGCCGAAGTTACTCATGTTCATGATATGGGTGAAATGGCAAAGAGAGGAGTAATGTTTACTCCCGCTCTGATTGTGGACGGTCAGATTAAGACTTCCGGCAAGATTCCTACAGTAGGTGAGATAAAAAATATTTTGTCTTCCGATAAATAAGCAAATGAAAGAAAAAGTTGTTATCAGTCTAAATCAAAAAGAACAGATTGAACTTGAGCGAATTACAACTGATGGGGACGAAAAGCAAGCTTTGGAGTTCTTAAGAGAAGTGGTGAAAAAGAAGGCTGCTAAAGCTGCTGCCCCAGGTTGTAAGCCAGTATTTGAATGGCAAGGGAAAGAGCCTCAAATACTAACAGAAATGAAAGCTAAAACAAAGAATAAGGAAAATCAAAGGTCAAAAAGATTGAAATAAGGAAAGGATATATTTATGGGTAATGTGACTATATGGGGTCTTTTTGGATTGGGTATAATGACCAGCCTTTCTCCCTGCTCTTTAGCGCTTCTTGTTGCCGCGCTATCTTTTATCATTAGTGAAGAGAAAAATTTGAAAGAAGGAATCTCTATCGGGATTTCTTTTACCTTAGGGATGAGCTTTGTCTTTTTTATTCTTGGACTTTTTATTTCTAAGTTAGGCCAATTCATAAGGTTTGCACATCTTTTTTATATCATCGCCGGGATATTTTTAGTTCTCTTTGGTTTAAGCCAATTAGGTATCTATAAGGGAGCAAAGATTAAACTCTTTGCTAAAAGTAATGATGGTAAACCGAGAAATCTTAATATCATCCAACGATTAGTATTTTCTGTTTTACGTTTAGGTCAATATTCAAAGATTTTGTCTGCATTTATCTTAGGGACACTTTTTGCTTTTGGGTGGGCGCCTTGCGCAGTATCTTTGATTATGCCGGTAGCGCTTTTAATAATGAGCCAGGATATAACCATCTGGCAAGGCGGAGGACTTTTGTTTACGTTCGGTTTAGGTCATGGAGTTCCAATTATACCTTTAGCCGCTCTTTCCGGTCAGATGCGCGCTCAAGTAGCAAATAAATTTACCAAGGCAGGTGAATATCTTGTTAAGATATTCGGGGTGATTATTTTGGTTATCGGTATATTATTTATCATCTATGGCCCAAAGTTAAATGTTATTTTTGGAGGTAAATAATAATGAGAAAAATCAGCATCCTCACAATTTTCATTTGTGTTATATTATTGACTTTTTCTCAAATACTATATGTAAAAGCAGAGCCAAAAATGGCAACAAATTTTCAATTACGCGACCCCTGGGATTATGAATTTTCTTTAGAGCAGTTTAAAGATAAACCTGTTATTTTACATTTTTTCCGAATTTATTGCGGCGGAAAGATTACAAAAGAAAGTTTCAAGCAAATAGAAGAGCTAAATAAAATCTGTGCAAAATTATGTGAGGGCGAAAAATGCACAGAGGGAGACGTTCATATAATAAGTATAACCTTAGCAACCTGTCCTACTACTGACCTTAAGGAATGGGCAGAATACTTTAATATAAACTGGCTTTTAGGCAATGACTACGACGATTACAAACTCGACATAATTAAAGATTATTCCAAATATCTTTCTGAACTTACCGACCCCTCATTGATATTTCTCAATAAAAACCACGAGGTTGTATTTACTTCAGATTATTTGGATGCATCTGAGATTATTGAAAAATTAAAAGAGGTATCGCAAATCAATTGAAAATAAAGAATTATATATGATTACCAGAATCGGTATTATGGCCGCTGATTCGGAATATCATTAGAAGTAAAAACTTGAGAAATAAAAAAGAGAAGGAAATAGTAGTATTTCCAAATAGAGAAGAATCTAAAAGAGCAAAGGAGATTATTAACCAGACCAGGGTAGCCTTTGAGCCGATAGCGCCACCGGAGAGTTTTCTGGATGTAGCAAGCGAGGTGTTTATATTTTCTCAGGAGGATAGGCCCAGAATAGAACTTGCCATATCTAATAAAAACTTAGCGGTTAGTGGATTTATAGATTATAAGCCGGCTTCTATTTTGCCTCAAAAGTTAAGAAGAGACCAGATTCGGGCATCATTATTGAAGGATATAAATATCACCTTTGTTGCTCCTTGTATTGCTGACCCAAAAAAGATAAGGCTAATTGCCTATTTTTTCAACAATGTCGCTGAGGTTTTCCCCTACCTTAATTCTGTAATGAATAATGCCACATACAACAAAGAGGCTCCTACCTTGAATTTCTCAAAAGAGCGGCGTATGGTTAATATTTATTCTCACAAAGTTGCTATTGCCAAGGCTGATGAGATAGTCGATGCCTGGCAAATTTTGACCTATATAAAGGACTTAATCAATGATACATATAATAAAAAAGATTCTATAGTGCCAAATTATGAAAGAAAGGTTCGCGCAACTGCTTTAGAAATATACGGTTGGCTTCCCAAGACAAATTGTAAACAATGTAGTGAGACAACCTGTCTTGCCTTTGCAGTGAAGCTTCTTTTGGGCGAACAGAATATCATTAACTGTAAACCCCTTTTCACTAAAATATACGAAGATAAGAAAAGGATTATGCTTGACATAGTAGAGGCTTTAGGATACGAAGTGCCTGAGGATTTTGAAGAAAAGCATTGACAAGGATTTTTCTTTGTAGTATTATATCTGTGTAATCGCATATAAAGATACGACCGAAGGAGGTTCGATGAAACAGTATATTGATTTATTTAAGACACTTTCAGACGAGACACGTTTAAGGATTATGGTTTTACTTTCTGAGAAAGAACTCTGTGTCTGCCAGATTGAGGCTGCCCTTGGTCTTCCTCAGACCAAGGTTTCTCGCCATCTTACGGTTTTAAGATATGCTGGTTTGGCAAAGGACAGACGGGATGGCTTGTGGATTTATTATTCTCTTGCAGAGCCAAAAAATAAGGTTGAAGAGAATTTGTTTGAATGCTTTAGAGAATGCCTGCGCAAGGAAAAATCCTTTAGAGCGGATTTAACCAATATGAAGAAATGCATTGCTCGGCCCTTAGAAGTTATTGCTGAGATGGTGCGAAAAAGTTAACAGATTATTTTTAAGGAGGAAAGATAGATGGCTATTGTTAGTTTAACCCTGGATGATAAACAAAAGATGTGGCTTGAGCAAATTATCTTAGATAAAGATAAAGAGGAAGCCTTTAGATTCCTAAAGGAATGTATCTACGATAAAATTAAAGTCCAAGAACAAAGCCATTGTAAGCCAGCATTTTAATTTAGAATTTGAAAATAAGGAAAATTAAAGATGACAGCAGTTACAAATAAGAAAAAACAGTTGTTCTTTTTAGTAGCAGTAATTGTGCTTTATGCCTTGGCCGTTTCCTATGTGGCAGTGAATGATTTATCCTGGTCGGGGATGTTTAAGGCAGGCCTCTTACAGTCTAAAGGGATAGAGGGATTAGAGGCAAGGGTAAAAGAGATAGATAATCCACCTCTATGGAATATCCCTTTTGTTATCTGGTATATCATCCTGAAGGGTGCAGCCCTTTTAGTAGAACTGTTGCCGTATTGGCTTATAGGCATGCTTATCTCCGGAGTCTTAGTGGTATTTGTCTCTTGGGAGGCGGTAAGAAAAAAAATGGGCTATGGCGGTTTTAAGGCAAATCTTATGGCTACAGGTGCCGGAAGTATTATTCCTATCTGTTCCTGTGGAATAGTTCCAGTTTTAGTGGGCATGCTTGAGGCGGGGGTGCCTTTAGGTCCAAGCCTTGCCTTTTTAATCGCTGCCCCCATGCTTAATATTCCTACTGTATTTCTGACCGCCGGGCTATTAGGCAAGAAACTTGCCCTGGCGCGTATCATTGGCGTATTTGCCATTGCTATGAGTGTTGGCGCTGTAGTTAGCTGGTGGCAGAAAAGAGGTGGATTGAAGCATCTGATAAAGATATATGTTAAACCAAATCTTTCACCTGAGGTGCAGAAATTTTCTTATCAGATAGGCGTAAAATTAGCTACTAAGCCAGAAGGGATTACCTTAAAAGAAGCGGGGACAGAAAACTTAGATAAACTAAAGGAATTAGAGGAGGCAGGTCTTATAGAACAAACTAAAGAAGGCAAATGGAAGCTTGTTAATCGGGATATGTCAGCGCACCAGAATGCCTGTTTTGTTTTGCCTCAAGCAAGTGAAAATTTAACCTTTGGGAAAAAAGTTATCAAGACCTTTAAAATTTCATGGGATTTATTCCTGCAGTTAAACTACTATCTAATTATGGCTGTGTTGATTGCCGGTGCAATTAGAGTTTTAATTCCCACAAGTTTAATTGTCAATTTTATAGGAGGAAAGGCACTTAATTCAGTGCTTATTGCCTCGTTAGTGGCTGTTTTAGCTTATGTGTGCACCTATGTTGAAGTACCCACAGCAATGGCTCTAATCGCTAAAGGAATGGGGCCAGGGGCGACCCTGGCTTATCTATTAGGGGGCCCGGGCTTAAGCCTTCCCTCGATAATGATGCTCTCAGCCGCGTTTCGTAAGAAACTCTTAGCTTTATACGTGGGTTTAAGTTTCATTGGCTGTGTGGTTGCCGGGTATGTGTTTAATTTATTTTAAAACTTAAAAGAGGTACACTTTAATGAAAAGAAATGAGATTAAAAAAGAAGTAAAAAAAAGATATGGACAACTTGCGGAGCAAGGTTCTTCTTGCTGTCCTGATTACAGTTGTTGCGACATTGGCTATAGCATTGAGGAAATTAAGGATTTTCCCTCTGATATATCGGAATTTTCGCTGGGTTGCGGCAATCCTGTTGCCCTGGCAGATATCAGAAAGGGTGAAACTGTCCTTGATATAGGCTCGGGCGGAGGATTGGATGTATTCCTTGCTTCCAAAAGGGTTGGCCCTGAAGGTAAAGTCATAGGCTTAGATATGACCGAGCAGATGGTTGAAAAAGCCAGAAAAAATGCTATAAAAGGAAATTATAACAATGTGGAATTTAAGTTAGGAGAAATAGAAGATATTCCGGTAAAGGATAATTCAATAAATTTAGTTATGAGTAACTGTGTTATTAACCTTGTCCCGGATAAGGAAAAGGCATATCGAGAAATATATAGAATCTTAAAGCCGGGTGGAAGATTTGTCATTTCTGACCTGGTGACTGAGAAAGAGTTGGATGAGTCCATAAGAAATAATCCAGAGAAATTAGTTGCTTGCGTTGGCGGAGCGCTTACCGAAAAGGGCTATATCGGAGCAATTAAAAAATCTGGTTTTAAAAACGTAAACATTCTTAAGAAAAGTTCTATGGTAGTAAGTGGAGTTAAGGTATTGAGTGAAACCATAAAAGGCGAAAAGAGGTGATCGGTTATGTCAGATGAGAAAGCAGTAAAAATCTTTACATTGGAGCAACAGTTTCCCTGTGGGCCGCAATCAAGTTGTTGTGGGCCAATAGGGCAAAGTGAAGAAGAAATAATATCTTTAAAAAATGGGATAGAAAAACTCGGAATTGATGTGGAAATTTGCGATATCAGGAAGATGAAGAACTTACAGGAAAATCCACAAGTGTTCAAACTTTTTCGTACATTTGGACCTCAGGCTATTCCCGTAATAACTGTGGGCGATGAGGTTGCCTGTATAGGGCAGTCGGAAACTAATGAAATTATATCAGCCATAAAAGGCAAATTATAAGAGGAGGAGATGATTATGCCAACATACGAATATCTTTGTCAGGACTGTGAGAAAAAATTTGATGTGAAGGCAACTATAAAAGAGAAGGAAAAAGGGCTAAAGGTGAGCTGTCCTGAGTGTGGCAGTAAGAAAACAGTTCAACTCATAGGAAACTTCTTTACTTTCTCTAAAAGAAGTGGTTCTGATTTTGGGGGCGGCTGTGGTCCAAATCCAACTCCCGGCTGTTGTGGATAAAAATTAAAAAGAAACGGATTCTATTCTTATGTACCGATAATTCTTGTAGAAGTCAGATGGCCTAAGGATTGTTAAGGCATCTGGCAAGGGACAAGTTTGATGTTTTTAGTGCAGGAGTTAAATCGACGCAGGTAAATCCATTGGCTATGAAAGTGATGGATGAGATTGGGATAGATATTTCAAAACAAAGGTCAAAATCTGTTAAAGAATTTTTAAGCCAGCAATTTGATTATGTGATTACTGTTTGTGACTATGCCAGGGAAGCGTGCCCGGTATTTCCGGGTAAATATGAGAAGATACACTGGGATTTAGAAGACCCTGCTCGAGTTCAAGGAACAGAAGAGGAAAAACTTCTCATCTTTAGAAAGGTAAGAAATCAAATTAAAGAAAATATCCTGAAATTCTTGAATTTGTCTAAAGATAAAGCAAAATTGAAATGTCCCCTTTGTGGGTATATTCAGGAAGTAATTATTCCTCAAAATTCATGCCTCTATTTCTACGAATGCAAAACATGCCATAAAATGATTAGCCCTGCCCCGGGTAGCTGCTGTGTCATTTGTGCCTACTCAGACAAAACCTGTCACGCTCCGATGAATCCAGCCCCTGTGTAGGAGCTGGATGAATCGGAGCTACTCCTACAGCAATCACCAATAAGAGGTCTCTGAAAAAGTCCCCTAAGTGTCTTTGCGAGGAGCAAAGCGACGAAGCAATCTGACACGAAGTGTCATTGCGAACGAAGTGAAGCAATCTCATGGTTTGGCACGAGGTTGCCACGGGCTTTGCCCTCGCAACGACCCTGCGGGTCGATTGCCGCGCCCTTCGGGCTCGCAATG
>DATKVN010000084.1 GCA_035530055.1 bacterium
CCCTGGCACTAAGAAAATTACATCAGAACTATGTTGAAGTAATGAAGGATGCGGGTCCTGAAGGCATTCTGGGTGGTTTCTCGGCCTGCGAGACACTTGAAGGGTACAATGGTCAGGCAGGAATTAGAGAGTTAGCTCAAAATCCCGATTCCCAGAATTCCGCCAAGGCTTCAACATGGCAAAGCACGCTTACACCTCACGCCATATTCCTGGCAATGATGATTGACCCCGACTCCGCCAAGGAGAGCCTGTCCCGCCTACAGCAAAAGTACCCGGGCTTGTACAACCCTTCTCATGGCTGGTACGATGGCCTTGACCTGAAAACAGAGGGAATAGTAAGAAGGCTTTTAACCCTTAACCAAGGTATGAGCCTTATTGCCCAGGCTCGCCTGGCAGGAGCAGGACTTGATACATTCCTTCGGAACCATCCTGAACTGGGACCCAAAATCAAAGCAATTATTGAAAAGAAAGATAGAACGTTGGAGCAGAAGTTTGCCACAAGAGAGAAGCCATCCGCAGAGCCACAGGAAGTGTCAGTAGATTTATCTCTTACGGATTTTGAATCCGGTAGGAGCCCTACGGGCCCTACAGATCCAGTCTCTGATATGGGTGCCTTTTATGACCCACCGGGATACACGCGCGAGTCCTTAGTTGAGGATCCGGAGAAAGGGACTTGCTGGAGGTTAGAATCTTATGTCCCACAAGGAAAATACAATGGAACATGGATGAAGTTAAGGAATTTAGACCTCTCAAATTATAAGTCCTTTGTATTTGATGTCAGAGGCGATAAACGTCAAGGGTATACAACCACATTTAAGATAGAACTTAAAAACAGTAGGGGCGAAGTGGGAACTTATGTTGTAAGCGGAGTCACCGACAAATGGCAACGAAAGCCCATTCCATTGAGTGAATTTGAAGGCATAACCGATTGGAAGGACATAACAGAATTTACCATAGTCTTTGAAGAAGGGCGCGCCACAAAACAAAAAGGAGTAATCTACATTGATAACATTTTCTTCTCCAAAGGAACGAAGCCCTCAGCCAGCCTTACCACCTTGACGAGGAGAGTGGCTTTGCCTGCTGGAGCTTCTGTGGAGGTAATTGCTTCTGGAGACTTTTTCTCTGTAAGAGTAGGAGATATTATAACTAGTGTTGCAACCGGTACTAAAAGGGAAATATTGAGTATTGACAAGCAAACCGGAGTAGTACAAGTTAGACGCACTGGTATTAGCGGAAAAACCGCAATTAGAGAAATGGATATAAAGGAGATATTGAGAGCCATTCAAGAGGGAGACGCAAAGATAGAATCTGTTACAAGACCTATGGAAGTTACTCAGGGAAAGATACCAGACTCTACTAACATAGATGAAGAAGTCATTCGTCATAATGAACGAATGCTAGATTCAGAAAAGTTTTGCAATGTTCTTTTGGGAGAACCTATTGGTGGGAATGCTGGGATAAACCGTGCAGGTGTTAATGTGGCCGTAGACAAAGATGGACGTATCGTGGCAATAATCAAAGATTTTCTACATTTAGACCCACATATTCGAACAGAATTAGATAAGAAAGGTGGCAAATACGAAAACGTTTGTTTCAGTGTTCTTATGTTGAACACACCTTATTCAGGCGCAATTGAGATTTATAGAACCGCAGGTTTAGGCCAGCTTTCAGAAGTTGCTGT
This sequence comes from bacterium, assembly GCA_035530055.1. NCBI lineage: Bacteria > bacterium. The sequence continues at coordinate 1,682 of DATKVN010000084.1, forward strand.
AGAAAATATCACGAAAGCTGTTATAGCACACAATGCCTCTATCGTTAGTTCTAAAAAACCACCTTTTATTAATGTAGGAGACACTATAATTAGTATTGTGACAGGTACTAGAAGAAAGATATTGGAGCACCTCCCAGGTACTATAAAAGTGATAGGAGATAGGGAGATATATGGAAGCACTAAAGTACTTGTCAAGCGTATTGATATTGATGGTAATTCCACAAATGAAAGTATACCAATCGAGACTATTTTAGGAAGTATTCGCGAAGGCATAGCAATAATAGAACGAGGGTCTTCATCCCACCCGGGCAGTCAATTCGAGGGTGCACCTGGATGGAGTAGAACCGACCTTAAAGAACTTGGGGCGCCAGCAGATATAGTTATTGGGGCTCTTGAATCAGGGAAGTTAATATTGACTGTTAGTGTTGAAAATGGACGTGTTATAATAAAAGACACCGCTGTGAATATAAATGGAACAGAGATTAGAATAAGAATTGATAATGCACAGAAAGGATTTGCAAGGTGTAGTGATGATGGCAAAAATGTGTTTATCAATCTTGATAAAGTAAATAGACTTCTCAAAGATTCAAATCTTACTGGTGAAGAAAAAATTGCTGCAACGGAAAGAATCTTAATCCATGACATAGCCGAAGGCTATGCTTTACAGCAAGGTTTCAATCCTGCGGAAGGACACACTGCGGGAATGATGGCAGAAGCTATGCATCCTGCAAACTCCCAGAGGATACATGATGCATTGGCACAGGTTCTTGCTGAAAGAGATAGGCGGCAGGCAAAGAAGGGACTTGTAAGAATTCCATACGAGGGATCCTTAGGAGTAGCTCTCAATCGGCTTGTGGCCCGAAGGAGGATTGAGAAGGTTACCGGGGCAAAAAGAATTATCGCTGGCCTCAGACGGGATATAGACCTCTATGTGGATAAACTGGAAGGGTTGCTTACTCTTGGTTTACCATTAGTGGCAGGTTACCTGTACTATAGGAGCACGCTGAAAAGACGCGTCGCGTCTCTAAAGAAAAAAGGATTTTCCAATAAAGAGATAACCCCAAGTCTAATCCGTTTGCAGGGATATGTAGAAGTTCCGGAAGGCTCGCCCAAGTACCAAAATGCCCAAAAAGCATTAGCCAGTCTCCAAGAAAAGAACCCCACCCTTTATGAGAAACTAACCTCACGAAAGGGAGAATCCGAGCAGAGACCAGTCATCTTCGGCATAGGTGAAAGCAAAGTCGAAGGCGAAGCCGAAGATACTGTACCTGAAACTTTTGAAACTGTTGAAGCTATTGGGGAGTTGGAACCAGTTCCATCTTCTTCCTTCGCATTTATGCCTTTGTTATTCTTAAGAGGATTTTTTGATTGGTGTAGTCAAATTTCTCATAATATTATAGAAGAAGGCACAGAACAAATTTCCTCAATCGCTTCGCATCTTCCCAGTGGCGGTCTGCCGCTGGGTACGGATCTGCATCCCAAATTGGAAATTGTGGAAAAACTGTCAAACTTATCGCCTTACTATTATTATATTATTCCTATTGAAATATTCGGCATTGCTGTTGTAATTGGCTTGATTGTCTATTTTGGTTTCATGAGAAAGTCGAATGTGGTGGAATTTGAGGGCGCGAGAATCAACTTCAAAGGCCTGGCAAAAAGAGTAAAAACAATACGGATAGGAGGAGAAGAAGATAAGAAATTAATAGTAATTAATAAGGCCAATGATAGAGTATTAAAAATTACTCCTGTGGAAGAGATTGAGGCAGGACAGGTTGAAAAACAAATCAGGACAGAAGAGGTAAATGCTCTTAAGATAGGAAGCTATCCTTATAAGATAACCGATGGTAAGGTCATAGATTTAAGTGCAGAATGGCTGGGTAACACAGAGTTGTTGGATTGGGCCGGGTTAAGGCCAAAGGAGATGGCAAAAAGGGCATATGAAATAAGGGCAGGGCCATCTAAGCGAAAATATACTTATAACCTGATTAAAGACCAACCTGCACGGGTTCTAAAATCACCACTTTGTAGCACACCCGCAAGCAAACCTCAGCTTGAAGAAGCTCGATTATATCTGGAAAAGAATGATTACAACTCTTTGGAATCCCCCCACGAGAAGCAGCTCTATTTCCACTATCTGTACGTAATTACGAGAGGCGCAGTATCGGAAAAATTTGATAGTGACGATGCTTACAATGATATTATCTCTTACAGAGTCCTTGCCACTAATAAACTCAGAGAAGCAGTCAAATATGCCAAAGATGAACAGGAGAAGGAGATTATCAATGATATTGTTTGGTCAATGGGTCTTTTTATGGTGAGGGCAGATGGACCGCCTGGCAAAGAAACAGAATTAACAGCCGTGGATTATGAGAGGATTTCCCAGAACAAGCCATTTAATATCTCGAAAAAAGGAGATTTTGAACGTCTTGCGGAAGTATTTGACGAGATAATAAAGAGAGGAAAAATCCGCCCCTACTTCTTAGTCAATATCAAAAACTTCTCGCCGGATAACTATCTTGCATATCTGGAAGCCTTAGATGATATTTCAGAGAGATATAACGGTATGGTGACTTTCATTGTGTCAATAGAGATGCCAGGCACGTTAACCGGCAGCCTGCCAGGGTCTTTGACCGCTATGAGGAGGACAGCCGATTTATTAGGCAAAGAG
>DATKVN010000085.1 GCA_035530055.1 bacterium
CCACCACCACTCCCTGGGGAAGAGACCCTAAGATTGCCGGCTATCCCATTAAGATTTCGGAAGCCCTGGCACAGCTGGAAGGCTCTGTTTATATTGAAAGAGTAACAGTCAACAGCCCCAAAAATACCATCAAAGCAAAAAGAGCAATTAAGAAGGGATTTCAAACCCAGATAGAGAATAAGGGGTTTTCCCTGGTGGAAGTACTCTCTATGTGTCCCACGGGATGGGGAGTTAACCCCACAGAAGCAGTGAAGTGGATTGAAGAGAACCTGATACCTGTTTTTCCCCTGGGAGTAATAAAAGATAAAAACTTGACAGCGAAGGAAGATTTATGAAGGAAGAGATAATTATGGCTGGTTCTGGTGGACAGGGAATAATGTTTGCCGGGACTCTCATCGCTCACGCGGCAATGAAGGAAGGACTCAATGTAACTTACTTTCCTTCCTATGGAGCGGAAATGCGTGGCGGGACGGCTAATTGCACGGTGATTGTTTCTGATGAGAACATAGGTTCTCCTGTAGTCACTAATCCTTCTGCTCTTCTGGCAATGAATGAGAGTTCTTTAGAAAAGTTTTCCCCAAAAGTTAAAAAGGACGGATTAATAATAGTAAATTCATCTTTATTGAAGAAAGAAATAAAAATTAATGATGTGGAAATCTTAAAGATTCCAGCCACAGAACTGGCAGAGAAGTTAGGGGACAATAAAGTGGCGAATATGGTGATTTTAGGAGCATACGTAAACAGAAGCAAGGTGGTTTCCCTGGAGCGAACTATGGACTCTTTAAAAAAAGTGCTGGGCGAGGGAAGAAAAAACCTGCTTAAACTGAATAGAGAAGCGCTTAGGAAAGGAGAAGAATACAGATGATTCGAAAAGCTAAAATTTCCGACATCAAAGAGCTACAAAAGTTGATAAATTTTTATGCTGAGCGAGGAGAAATGTTACCCAGGTCATTAAACGAACTCTATGAAAACCTGAGGGATTTTTTAGTTTTTGAGGAGAAAGAGGAAATTTTAGGTTGTTGTGCTCTACACGTGTCCTGGGAAGACCTTGGTGAAATCAAATCTCTGACAGTTAAGTCCGGATACACAGGAAAGGGAATTGGTAAAAAGCTCATTGAGGGATGTCTTAAGGAGACAAAGGAACTGGGGATAAAGAAAGTTTTTGCGCTCACCTATAAGCCAGAATATTTTAAGAAAGAAGGGTTTAGAAAAATAGAAAAAGACGAATTACCACATAAGATATGGAGTGAGTGTATTAATTGTCCAAAATTCCCTGATTGTGATGAAGTAGCTATGTTAAAAGAGATGGAATAGGAGTGTAAAGCGAAAGCTTTACTGGTCAAACTTTCGTTTGACACTCCAGGAGTGGTGAGGGGAGAAGATTTTGAGAAGAAAAAGTTTGTATATTTCCCTGCTTTTTTTATTTATTTGCTCTGTAGCTTCGCCAGTTCTTGGCAAGAGCCATCTGGAGTTAGCGAATGAGTATGCCGAGCAAAGCGAGCGGTATTTCCAGGAAGCAGTGAATGAATACAAGTTAGCATTAAAGGACCCTGAATCCAATGTTAATGAGGTACGCTTTCTACTGGGCAAGCTTTATTACCACCACGGCAAATATCCAGAAGCGATTAAACAGTTATCCCAGGTTTACGAAAAAGAGAAAGATAATTTTGCTGTGGCAAAACTCCTTGCCCTCTCACGTTTTATCCAGGGAGACTATACTGAAGCTCTGGCTATTTTCGATAAATGGGAAGAATCTAAGGACGGCGAGTTTCTATATTTTTACGGACGGACTTGTGAAAAGCAGAATCTCTTTAACCAGGCGATTAAGGTTTATAGAAAGATTACAGGAGGAGACTACAAACTTCTTGCTTCTCGGCGTATTACAACAATTAATGCTCAGATTGGAGTGGCGAGAGTAGATGAAATAGAGAACAAGTTCATCCGAGAGTTGATTGTGAATGCTCCCGGGCAGGAAGAGTATCCCAATGCAGGAGCAATAATTCTTTTAGACAATGGAAAATTTGAGATTTTACCTGATTTTACTGCTAGGAATGAGGTCCACTTCATAGTGAAGATATTGAACGACCGTGGAAAACACTACGGAGAAGTGAAGTTGAATTACGATTCGACATACGAGAAGGTGGAGCTCGAATATGCCCGGACGATAAGACCCGATGGCACAATTGTCCCGGTTGGTGATAAACATATTCGCGATGTTTCCAAATATCTGAATTATCCTCTGTACAGTAATGCTCGAGTTAAAATTATCTCCATGCCAGAAGTTGCTGAAGGCTCGATTATTGAATACAAAGCAAAATGGCACATCAATAGATTAATTAATAAGAAAGATTTTTCCTTCCACTATGGCATTCAGGGTTACGAGCCCTACCTTAACCAGAAACTCACTGTAGTAGTTCCAGCAGATTATAAATTTAATTTTAAATCTTATAATCCAGGCTATACAAATTACAAAGTAGATTTCTCGCCAGAAATCAAAGAAATAGGCGATAAGAAAATTTACGTTTGGGAATTTAAGAATGCGCCAGAAATCATTGTGGAACCCTCAATGCCTCCCTGGCAGGAAATTGTGCCCAGCCTTTCTCTCTCTTCATTTAACAGGTGGGATGATATCTATGACTGGTGGTGGAATGTAGCAAAGGGCAAGATGGATGTTGATAAGGAAATAAAAAGGAAAATGAAAGAACTGACTAAGGGTAAGAAAACCCAGGAAGATAAAGCCAGGGCAATCTATCACTGGGTAGCCTCCAAGGTCAGGTATGTGGCTGTAGAGTATGGTCAGGCAGGATTCGAACCTCATTCTGCTATTGAAATTTTCAAAAACAAATATGGTGATTGTAAAGATCAAGCTATGCTTCTAATTGCAATGTTAAAATATTCGGGAATTTCAGCCCATCCGGTACTGATTGGTACCAGAGGGTGCTGGGTTTTAGATGAGGAGTTTCCGATATTGACTTTTAATCATGCTATAGTGGCGGCAAAGGTCGATGGAAAGACGGTCTTTCTGGATCCCACAGCGGAAACAGCGTCCTTTGGAGATTTTCCTTCCTCTGACCAGGACAGGAAAGTTTTGGTGTTTTATGAAAGAGAAGGAAGAATTGAGAAGACTCCTCTTTTACCTGCAGAGCATAATAAAGTTTCCAAAATAATGGAAATTAAAATTCGTAACGACGAAACCATCTCTGCCACTCGAGAAATTAAGACTTTCGGGATGTATGACCAGGGTCAAAGAGCCTGGCTTAAGTATACTAAGCCTGTTTTGGTTCAGGAACAGCTTAAGGAGAAGATAAACATAATTACTCCTGGAGGAGAACTTCTCAATTATACAATAAGCGAGGTGGAAAACCTCAATCAGCCAGTAGAAATCAGAACGGAGTTTAAAGGGCCTAAATTTCTAACCAGAGCTGGGAAGAATAGACTAATTCCGAAATTTGGAAGCCTATCAGCATCTTTAGTATCCAGAGATAAACGGAATTTTCCATTAGATTTTCGAGCACTTTCTGAAAACGTGACAAAAATTAGAGTAGAACTCCCCAGTCACTTAAATGTGAAGTTTCTGCCCCCGCCTATTGTTAAGGATACTCCATGGTTTACCTATATTTATAAGTATACTTTTTCTAAGGGGCTAATCAGTTTCGAAGAAAGATTGATAGATAAGAAGACTTCGGTTTCCGTAGAGGAGTATTCAGAATTCAAGGAAATTTTCGAAGAACTCGCCAGGGAAACTGATAAACAGGTCATTTTGGAAGAGCTTTCCCAATAGATTCCTTCCGAAAATCGTTCAACTTCTCCTAAACTCGTTCAAAATCGTCTAAATTTACTTGACAATAAATAGACAATTTTGTATACTTTTCCCGAAAAATCGAATATTCCGAAAAGGCAATCTATCTTCTGAGATGATTGGAACGTCTTCGACAAGGAGGTCGTGGATGGGGAATATTTTCGACGATAACGATGAATTTCTGACAGCAAAAGAGGCAGCGAAACTCCTCAAAGTTACTGTAGGTACAATTAAGAATTACATTTACAGAGGAGAGTTGAAGTCTTTCAAAACCCCCGGAGGCCAGCATCGGATCTCGAAATTGGATTTGTTTGAAGTAATGGGTCATAGAATAAAAGAGGTTAAAAGAGAACCGCACTCTAAGGAAACCCAGAAATTTTCCGATGAGTTTCGCAAAGATTATGTTAGGGTCATAAGAACTCTACTTGAGGCTATAGAAATTATAGACACCTATGCCCAGGGACATTCAGCCAGAGTTGCTAAGTACTCGTTATCCATCGCTAAAAAGCTTGCTCTTTCGCCTAAAGAGATGAGAAATATAGAATTATCTGCTCTCCTCCACGACATTGGCAAGATTTGTGTAGGAAGTGCCATTTTAGGAAAACCGGGAAGGTTGAATGAGAGGGAATCATTCATAGTAAGAAAGCACGCAGTCGTTGGAGAAGGGATTGTTGAGCAGATAGAATTTCTACAGGCAACCAGACCTTTGATTCGGTACCACCATGAGAGATACGATGGTCAGGGATACCCTGATGGTTTATCGGGGAAAGAGATTCCTTTAGGAGCGCGGATAATTTCAGTAGCCGAAGCATACGATTCCATTACATCCGGTTGTCCTTACCGTCAAGCTTTGCCTTCAAAGGAAGCGGTAAAGGAGTTAGAGAAGAGTGCTGGCAGCCAGTTTGACCCAGTAGTTGTAGAGACCTTTATCGAAGTTTTAAGTATTTGATTTTACATTTTCATGCCATGAATGGCATAGTTTTCTCAGGAAGTTATGTGCTTTTGGTCTGTCGTTGCGGGCCCGAAGGGCGTGGCAATCGACCCGCAGGGTCGTTGCGAGGGCAAAGCCCGTGGCAACCTCGTGCCAAACCATGAGATTGCTTCACTTCGTTCGCAATGACACTTCGTGTCAGATTGCTTCGTCGCGAAGTTTATCCCGCACATTTGTTGTGCGGGGCTCCTCGCAAAGACATTTAGGGGTCTTTTTCAGAGACTTGAAGAAAGTACTTGACTTTTTTGAGAAAGTAATGTAATATCAAAGAAGAAATACAAAACAAGTTAGTGGTTGGAGAAGGTTGAAGCAAAAGGATATTGACAAGTTATTAAGTGGCTATACATCTTTTGAAAGAAGAGTGTGGAAGGTCACATCTACAATTCCCGCCGGACAAACCCGTACGTATCAGTGGGTTGCTCGTCAAATCGGAAATCCTCGCGCGGCAAGGGCTGTAGGTAGAGCTTTAGCCAAAAATCCCCTTCTTGTTGTAATTCCTTGTCATCGGGTAATTCAGAATGATGGAAGTCCTGGGGGATACTCTTTTGGAAAGATAAAAAAGGAAGTGTTGTTAAAGAAGGAAGCTCTGAAGTTGAAGAGCTATTTTAGAAAGAAAGGAAGGTAAAAATGAAAGGGAAAGTGAAGTGGTTCAATGAATCTAAAGGTTATGGGTTCATTGAGAAAGAAGACGGTTCAGGCGATGTGTTCGTGCATTTTTCATCCATTCAGTCAGAAGGGTTTAAAACCCTTCACGAAGGCGAAGTGGTTGAATTTGACATCGTTGATTCAGACAAAGGTCCCAAAGCAACGAATATAAGGAAAATGTAAGGTACATTTGCCAAATAACCAAAAAAAGCCCTGGCTTGAAAAAAGCCAGGGTTTTTTATTTTTATTGGATTTTTTTATTGATAATTTTAGGAAATTATGTTATAAAATACTAACTAAAAAGTTGATGGGAATTTGAGATGGCAAAAGACTTAGAGATAATAAGAAGGGGAACGGTAGAGGTTATTTCTCCAGAAGAACTGAAGGAGAAATTGAACAGGCAAAAACCTTTAAGAGTGAAATTCGGTGCTGACCCTACAGCTCCCGATATTCATTTAGGTCATACGGTGGTTCTGCAAAAATTGAAGCAGTTTCAGGACCTGGGTCACCAGATTGTGTTCATAATAGGCGATTTTACTGCCCGCATCGGAGATCCTTCAGAAAGGTCTGAAGCGAGAAAGCCACTCACTCTCCAAGAAATAAAAAAGAATGCAAAGACTTATCAAAAACAGGTTTTTAAAATTTTAGATAAAAGGAAGACGGAAGTGCTTTTTAATAGTAAATGGTTTGATAAGATGAGTTCGTCGGATGTTATGAAGCTTTCTTCCCATTCCACAGTTGCCCAAATGTTAGCCAGGGCAGATTTTAAAGAAAGATTTAATCGAGAAATAGATATAAGCATCTTGGAATTTATTTATCCTCTACTTCAAGCATACGATTCAATTCAAGTGAAAGCTGACATAGAAATTGGAGGAACGGATCAAAAATTTAATCTGTTAATGGGGCGCCAATTACAGAGAGATTTTAATCAGAAGCCCCAGGTTATAATAACTATGCCTCTTTTAGAAGGCACAGACGGCGTTAAGAAAATGAGCAAAAGTTATGGAAATTATATTAGCATAACTGAGCCTCCCAAGGAAATGTTCGGAAAGATTATGAGTATTTCTGATGAATTGATGGTCAAGTACTATGAATTATTAACTGAGGAAAATTTGGATAAAGTCAAGAAAATGCATCCTCGCCAGGCAAAAGCTGAACTGGCAAAAGAGCTCGTCCAGAAATATTATGACGAAACTGAAGCAGAAAAAGCTGAAGAAGGATTTGAGAAAGTTTTTGTTAAGAGGGAATTGCCTGAGGAGATAAAGGAAATTAGAATTCGTGAGAAGAAAATATGGGTTGTGGATTTATTGGTAAAGGCTGGCCTGGCTACAAGCAAAAACGAGGCAAAGAGGCTAATCACCCAGGGGAGCGTAAAGATAAATCAGAAAAGAATAAAAGATTCTGATATGGATTTGTTAATGGACAGGGAATATATAGTACAAGTGGGAAGAAGGAAGTTTAGAAGAATAATACAAGCATAAATTGACTGAAAGGAGATAAATAAATGCCTAAAGGAAGAAGGCGCAAATTGCAGAAAATTCGTACTCACAAGCGGAAAAAGTTCCTGAGAAAGATGCGTCACAAGAAGAAAAAGTAGTTTGACAGAAATAACTTCGCCGCAAGCCCCTAGCTTCAGCTATGGGGATAAGGCGAAGATTTAGGTATTGAAAATGGAAGAAATGTCTAGCATATCTTCTTTTATTCTTGAATTGCCATTGCGGATTACGCCGCACGATGCCCATATTCTTGATCTACGTCTCGATGCTGGTCGTCAGCTATATAACGCCTGTCTGGGAGAAGCTCTACGGCGTTTGGATCTTATGCGGGAGTCTAAGGTATGGAAAGAGGCGAGAACTTGTAGAGGCAAAGACGAAAGACGTAAGCTGTTCTATAGTATTCAG